>JBFIIJ010000477.1:0-1527 GCA_041601315.1 Gammaproteobacteria bacterium | reverse complement strand
TCTTTTGAATACCAGTCTTTTAACTGTGCCTTGGCAGAAACCGCATCCATATTATTCATTTTGCCCCAGTGTTCCGGTAAATATTCTTGCCAGAAATAATTATCAAAATGAAGATCGAGCAGCGTCCCATCCATATCCAGCAATACTGTTTTAATGGATTTCCAATTAATGTTGTCTTTCATGTTAACTAAAGATAGGTAAAATAGATGTCAGATTGTGTAAGGATAACAAAGCAACGCAAATGAATGAAATTAAACATGAAGACCTTGCTAAACTCGTAGATGAAATTAAACAAATTTCTTGTCTGGCAGGAGACAAAATACTGGAAATATATGACACAGATTTTTCAGTAGAAAAAAAGGAAGACAATTCGCCACTTACAGCTGCAGATATGGCTGCTCACAACACGATTTGTGATGCACTAAAAAAATTAACACCTGACATACCAATTTTATCAGAAGAATCTTCAAATATTAGTTTTAGTGAACGACAAAGTTGGTTCCAATACTGGCTAGTCGATCCGCTTGATGGCACAAGAGAGTTTATTAAACGTAATGGCGAGTTTTCTGTGAATATTGCCTTGATTGAAAAACATCAATCAATATTAGGTGTCATCCATATACCGGTAACAGGCATAAACTATAGCGCTTGTCTAAACAATGGAGCATATAAACATGAGCCAAACAAGGAACCGATAAAAATATCTTCGAAAAAAACTGATCCCGATAATATTACTATTGCTGGTAGCCGCTCACACGGCAATGCACAGCAACGAAGCTTTATAGAGAACTTAAATGATCCTGAAATTCTTGCGATTGGGAGTTCTTTAAAATTTTGTCTTGTAGCTGAGGGTCTTGCAGATATTTATCCTCGCTTTGGCCCAACTTCCGAATGGGACTCTGCTGCAGCTCAATGTATTGTTGAAGAATCCGGTGCTATTGTTGTTGATACAAACTTCAAAACGCTTGAATACAATACGAAAGAATCCTTAATCAACCCTTCCTTTCTGGTTATTGCGGATAATAATTTTAACTGGAAGCCATATTTAACAAAGTAGTAATAAGTTAAACAGTTCAATAAATCCTGAAGACACTGTTTAACTACTTAGCTTAACTGTATCTACAGTTTCATTAGTTTTAATTGCGTGTTGTTCGGCACGAGTATTAATGTAAAGCAATAGCATCAACATTCCTGATACCAAAAATGCACTTATGACTAGAGATGGTGTTGTGATTATCAATGTTATCGAAAACCCAATAATAATAGATACACTGATTGTAAATTTTGATCTTCGATTAATAGATTTGTATAACATCCAGTTATATATGGTTGGTCCAAACTGTGGATGTTCCAGAATTTTTTGACTTAGGGCAGGGTTAGATTTAGAGAATGCCCACACAGCAACAATTAAAAAACAGGTTGTTGGCATTAATGGTAAAAATATTCCAATAATTCCTAAAGCAGTCGAAATAAAACCAACGCTTGTAAAAAAATATTTTTTTATTTTTTTGTCCATAAATATCCATT
>JBFIIJ010000476.1:0-1558 GCA_041601315.1 Gammaproteobacteria bacterium | reverse complement strand
CATTGAAAATTACATAAAACTATTTGACATTAATAACTTAGCGTAACAAACTTAAGTACATTATTAGAATATAGGCGTAATATCGTCGCTTTTTTAAGACATTAATTTTAGTTGAATAAAATGTAAAAACTTCAATAAAGGTAATAAGTTGCTAGATATTTTTAAAAAGAAACTTAGGAAAGATGCCAGAGTCGCTGTTTGTTCTGATGAAAACACGATTTCTGTTGCCCGTATTCGTCGCGAAAAAGATCTTCCGCCCAGCCTTGATGTTTGTGAAGTTCAGGAAATTCAAAATGTTTCTATCCGTGATTCTGAGATTGCGCGTTTAACTAATATTTATGATCTGGACCAATACACTTGTTTGAGTTCTCTGGAAATCGGTGATTACAACTTACTTCTTGTGGAAGCACCAGATGTACAGCCTGAAGAATTACGTGCAGCAATTCGCTGGCGAGTGAAAGACTTGATTGATTTTCATATCGATGATGCAGTTGTTGATGTATTTGAAGCGCCTTCTTATAAAGCAGCAGGCAACAATAAAATGATGTATGCCGTTGTTGCTCGTTCTGCTCGAGTAAAGCAGCTCATTGATCAACTAAATGGTGCTGGACTTCATCTCGATACGATTGATATACCTGAATTAGCGTTAAGAAACGTTGCTGCCATGTTGCCTGAAGATGTCGGTGGTGTTGCGCTTGTTTATGTAGGGCAGCGACAAGGTTTAATTATTATTACGAAGCAATCTCAACTATATCTGTCACGAACTATTAATGCGGGAACTTCATCACTACCCGAATCGGTATTAAGCGTGATGGATGATGAATCGTGTCAACAATGGTTGGATAACATTGTTATAGAAGTACAACGTTCTATGGATTACTACGAAAGCCATTTTTCTCAACCACAAGTGTCGTCTTTAGTTATAACGCCAATTGGTAAGGAGATACCTGGTGTGACTGAGTATTTATCTGAGCAATTACAAATACCAGCAAGAATGCTTGACGTGAACGAATTGATAGATGCTGATGAACCAATCTCTAATCTGGAGCAATCTCGTTGTTTATTAGCTATTGGCACTGCTTTGCGTGATGAGGCGGTGATGTTATGAACCAACAGATCAATTTATATCAACCAATGTTTCGTAAACAGAAGGTTGTCTTTTCCTCTTTGACGATGTTGCAAGTTGGTCTTTTCTTTCTATTTGTCTTTGCAAGTTTATATGTATATCAAAGTGCCCAATTAAAGCCCTATAAAAAGCAACTTGTTTCAATTGATAAAGAGTTGATGCAATTAGGTAGTCAAATTGCTGCACTAAGTGGTTCGCAAAATCAAAATAAAAGTAAATTATTGGAAAACGAAATTGCAAAGTTAACAAAAGAACTGGAGCAGCGCGAACGTATATCCAAAGTACTTTCCAGTAGATCATTCGGAAACTCATCCGGTTTTTCATCTTATCTGGAAGCTTTCGCAAAAGGTCATATTCAAGGTACATGGTTAACCAGTGTCGATATAAAACAAGGTGGTGCTTTATTAGGTTTAAAAGGTAAAACATTATCTT
>JBFIIJ010000475.1:0-1565 GCA_041601315.1 Gammaproteobacteria bacterium | reverse complement strand
TACATATAAACAGGCAATTCTTAATAGACATGCTAATTCAATCGCAGTTAAAAGACTTCAACCAGAACGAATCGATACTGACAGCTTAATTAATCGAAATTTACCTACTGTAAGTAATAACCTGAAAGACAAAAAAATACTCTTAGTTGGCTGTGGAACAATTGGTGGTTTTTTATCTTTTGTATTAGCAAGATTAGGTGCAGGGTTTGGTAAAGGAAAATTAACACTTATTGACAATGAATTATTAAGTTCTGGGAATTTGGGCCGTCACCGTCTTGGCTTTAAAAGCTTACTTAAAAATAAAGCAATTGAAATAGAAAAAGAATTATTGGTTGAATGTCCAGGCATCAATATTAAGTCACATAATATTAAAGGTGAACAATATACTAGTTATGATAAGCAAGATATTATTATTGATGCAACTGCCACCGGTTCTTTTTCGCACTGGCTAAACGAGGAATATTTAAATAACAAAGATTACCCACCTATACTTTTTAGTTGGATACTCGGTAATGGTGCAGCAGCACAAGTGTATCTTATGAATAATCGCAAATTGGCCTGTCTCAAATGCATTAATATTGATGATGAAAACAGTGCACACACCCCTTTAAAAAGATACTACAAAAGACAAGTAAGTAACGGCATGGGATGTGATGATCCGCACGTACCTTTTTCGACTGGCGCTTCATTAGCTGCTGTTGCTCTTGTTGAAAAACTTATTCTAGAATGGGCATCGGAAAATATAAGCATGCATTTTAGAAATATTAATCTTGATATAGAACATACAAAAACAGTAAAACCTAAGGATCCTTCCAAATGGTCTCAATGCCCAGCTTGCAGTACTTAGTATTTAAAAATGAAAAAAAATTTGGGTTTGTTATCGTTTCAACAGATGTAATAAACAAGATATCTGAATATAGGCAAATTAATGGAACAAAAAACGAATCAGGAGGAATCCTATTGGGGTATAGAAGAGAACCTCACATTGAAATTGTTTCGTTTACTACCCCTTCTGATGAAGACATACAAAGTCCCATTGCATTTATCAGAAAAGAAAAATCTCATCAAATTGATTCAGACAATAAGTGGCTTAAAAGTAATAAACAAATTGATTATGTTGGTGAATGGCATACGCACCCACAAACTACTGCTATTCCTTCAATAATTGATAAAACAAACTGGGGAAAAAAATTTGCAGGCCAAAAGGATAAAAAGATGATCGGTATTATCTTAGGAATGAAAAATGACTGGTATGGAGAAATTTGTTCTAAACCTATTAGTAAGTTAATTCGCATAGATTAGCAAATTTCATATTATTAAATAATTTGTCTTTTCTACGACCTAGCTAGACGTTGATATTATCCTAACATAGTCCGTTTTAATTTTTCATACGGTGTACTTCCTGCATGTGCAAAATGAGGTCTCAAAAAGTTGTAGTAATTTTCCCATTGCCTAAGTTTTAAGCGTAAATCAACATCATCTTTGTAGTCCAAAACTTGATAAAATTCTCGTTGGTCGGTTAAGTGAGAGCGTTCGACTTTTCCATTCAATCGTGGCGTTCCTGG
>JBFIIJ010000474.1:0-1604 GCA_041601315.1 Gammaproteobacteria bacterium | reverse complement strand
TTGCAAGTTCATTGCAGCAATGCGCAGCATGGTGCTATCAAACTCGATACCAGTAAACATGTCACTATTGAAATGTTCACGGAATTCTTTTTCATGCAGCCAATCAGGATGATGATCATAAACATATTCACCGGCGGCAACTAAAAAACCTGCGGTGCCACAAGCCGGGTCACAAATCAGATCTTCTCGTTTCGGCTGCATCATTTCCACCATCATTTTTATAATATGGCGCGGAGTACGAAATTGACCGTTAGTGCCTGCAGTAGCAATTTTAGATAAAAGATATTCATATAAGTCACCTTTGGTATCGCGGTCATCCATCTGAATTTTGTCGATCATCTGTACTACTTGATCGAGCAGTTTAGGTGTGGGGATCATAAAGGTCGCGCCTTTCATGTATTGTGCAAATACACCAGCTTCTCTACCCAATTGTTTCATATGTTCAAACACAGTGAGATTGTCGGCATCTTCCTGTGGATGCGTAAATAATTCAAACATGGTTTCAGGATCTTTTTCCCTGAAACTATGCCAACGAAATTTATTGTGTATCTTTTTATAGAGAACCTGTTTCGCCTTGCCGCCAATCATGCTGGCTTTCTTCTCTTCCCGTTCTTGTTTTTTATCTAAACCACGTAAAAATAAAAGGTAGGTGAATTGTTCGATAACAGTAAGCGGATTACTAACACCCCCTGTCCAAAATGTTTGCCAGATTTTATCAACCTGACTTTTTAATTCGCCTGTGACCATAGTTTTTATTATTTCTGTTGTATTTTTAGATCACCATTTACGGAGATGTTAATAATGACACTATTTGGATTTTCACTGTTTTCAGTTTTATTTGTCTTATCTAATGCAGACTTTTTAGAAAACAGTTTATTCCAACCCCAACTTAGAATTTTTTTCATTGTTGTTGTCGTTGGTAGTAATGAGGGTTCAGTACTCACTAGCAATTAGCCATCCCTAATAATTCTTTGGCTTCATAAATTCCTTCTTGCGTTAATTCCCATATCCCCCTAGGAGAATCATCCTTTATCAACCCTCGTTCTTTTAATGCGTTTCTCGACCAGGCAATAGTATTTTCCGCCCTCGACTCACCAGTACTAACTGCTTCGTAATCTATCTCTTTTAATATTCCCGCTTCTTCCATATTTGCAATTACAACCTCTGTCACTTCTGATTTAGGTGCATGTCCTTTAAAATCTTTCCATAGAGACTTTAATAAATACTTTTCATATGTAACTTGTGACGTTACCTCACCATGCTTCGCCCTAGTTCGTGCAATGATTCCTTCTCCACCATAATATCTATTAGGTGGAGTTAATGCTCCCTTTCTGGCGCTAGAAATTATTCCCTCTTTGGGTGGAGTTAAAGCTTGTTTTCTTGTGTTAGAAATTATTCCTTTCGATAACGTTAAGATACCCTTTTCTTCCAGCAATCTTTTTATAACTGTATTCGGTGTATCCACGAAAGGCTCGGCTAATATTTTTAGCCCTTCGAGCACATCATCATCTATTTCTATCTCTTTAGTCATTTATATTACCTTAAGTACTTATAATTACTTTACAAGTAAATATAGTTACTTAATTTCACTTATACAAGTAATT
>JBFIIJ010000473.1:0-1617 GCA_041601315.1 Gammaproteobacteria bacterium | reverse complement strand
GTACCAATAAAAATTAATAAATTGGCACTATGATAATACCAATGCCCACAGTAATACTATAGCAAGTAGTTCCAATAAACAGACAGGATTAACAAATGCAGTTATCGATTAATGTCGATTTATCCAAGACTAACTCATTACAGAATCAAATTTTTGAGTCAATTCGTCAACAAATACTAAGTGGTCAATTAAAGTCTAATACATTACTACCTTCCACTCGATCATTGAGCGAACAACTTAATGTTTCGCGTAATACTATTGTTTTGGCGTATGACCGTCTTATAGCTGAAGATTATATTTGTTCACGACGAACCATCGGTACTTTTGTTAATCCCAAGTTGCCAGAAAGCTCATTAACAATTACTAATCGTAACAAAAATAAAGTAGCGAAGGAGAAAACTCAGACGAAACGAAATCCGATTGTTTTCAAAGGGCGTGTTCAGGCATTAAACAACGCAAACAGGAGCAAACTCGATATTGATTTTTGGGTAGGTAGACCGGATCCTGATTCATTTCCTGTAAAGAGTTGGAAAAAATTAATGTTACATTATCTCCAATTTTCGGCTTCAAATATGACCGAATATCATGAACCGGCCGGTATTTATGAATTACGACAGGCGATTGTTAATCATTTACGACCTGCGCGTGGAATAAATGCCAATCCAGAACAAGTTATTATTACAAATGGTAGTCAACAAGCAATGAATATTGCCGCACGACTATTTATTAAACAGGGGACTAAGGTCGTAACAGAATGTCCATGTTATCAGGGAGCGGTATTTGTACTTGAAAGTTATGGGGCAAAAATTCATCCGGTAAATGTGGATGAAAAAGGTTTAATAGTATCTGAATTACCTGAGTTGCCAGTGAGTATGGCGTACGTAACGCCATCACACCAATACCCAATGGGCTCGACATTAACACTGAACAGAAGAATCAGATTGCTTGATTGGGCACGAGAAGTCGGTGCCTATATATTGGAAGATGACTATGATAGTGATTTTCGACATCATGGTTCACCATTAACTGCGCTTGCCGGTCAGGATCCTCATGGTTGTGTTATTTATTTAGGAACATTCTCTAAATCAATCGGTGCAGGATTACGTATCGGTTATATGGTTGTTCCGTCTGAATTGGTAGAGACAACTAGAGCAATAAAAACGTTAATGGATAATGGTCATGCCTGGCTGGATCAAGCGGTATTAGCTGATTTCATTTCTAGTGGTGCATACTCAAAACATTTGCGAAAGATAAGAAGAGTCTATATCAATCGTCGTGATGCACTTACTGAAGTATTGAATAAATATTTTGGTGATGTGAATTTATCCGGTTTGGAAGGTGGTATGCATGTTATTTGGAATTTGCCAAAAGATTTTCCAGACGCTAAAAAAATGAAAAAAATTGCTGAACAAGTAGGTGTCGGCATTTATACGTTCGAATCCGGTGCTGCTCATGAGTTTGGAAAAAAAGAATATAATAATAGAACATTAATGCTTGGATATTCATCTATAGCGGAAGATAAAATTCAAGAAGGAATAAAGAGAATTGCGACTGCGTTAAAAGTGTAATTATTTAAATCAATAAGATTATCTTATTAATCAATCAATATTTATTCCT
>JBFIIJ010000472.1:0-1618 GCA_041601315.1 Gammaproteobacteria bacterium | reverse complement strand
TCTTTATCATTGATTTTCATTTCCATTTCTCTATCCGCAATATAGAGCCCTTTTTCAACAATGAGTGATAATTCATTTGGATTGCCATTATGGCTCACCAGAAAAGCGGGCCTGAATTCTCTATCTGCTTTACTGCCATTACAGGCACGCAAAGAAACAGGTTTGGCATTATCGGCAATAACTTGTAAGCCAATCTTGTGTACAGTTTTGCTTACCATTAACCATCGAGTAACACCAATGCTCCATGAGTTATTGTTTTCATCAAGGCTAATACCAACAAGATCACCAACACGAACAGGCTTTTTAGGTTTAGCATCTCTGATAACTGCATAACCACCAGAACCTTCATCAACAATACGCCAGTTCTCAGGAACATAGTGTGAGCCTGAAAGCGTAGTTGTTATATCTTCAGAAATATTGATTTCATCGCTATCATCTTCTGCAAAATTCTGGCTTTGAAAAGAAGTACCATTATTTAGAAAGTAATAAATTGCTCTAACACCAGACACAAGGCTTAACTTTCCTGTCTTGGTTTTCCTTGGGAAGTAACGTTTAGGAGGAAGTCCCCAGGCTTTCAACATATGTATGAGTAATGATTTTGCATAGAAAGGTGACAATACAATTGATTTATCTATAGGTTGTCCTATCTGAATCAAATCAATTTGTTTTTGTATCAAGTTTTCAAGCGGTGTTGAATCAAGTAAGCGAGTTTTATTATTTGTTTCTTCTTGATTGAACTTTGCATATGCAATCGCCTTGTTGTCGGTTTTTAAATCAAATACAAAATAACCCGACGAATTCGAAACCGTTTGCATTGGATGTATCTGTGTATATTCCGCCCAACTATCAAGCTGTTCAAAAATTTCCCAAATGGCTCCAAACGGTAAGTGATGTGGATCAACTAGCGAGGCCATCATGATCTTCTTAAAAGTATGATCAATGGTCGTACTAATATTTTTATTATTAGGTCCGGGAATGGAATAGATTTTTTTATGACACTCAATCGACTCAGCAAAATCATAAATAAAGTTAAGTTGCTGCCAAACATTTTTGGGGATAGGGGCGTATTCGAGAAAACTGAATATCAAAGCATGTGATAGATAATTCATCGACATCAGCATTGCTTCGATGGGTGGTTTGGATTGTTTCCAAAGTGTCTTTTTATTTAATGCTGAATCAAATGCGAGTTTACAACTGTAGCTTAGTGAAACCGCAATTTGTTTCATTTGACTAACCTGACTGCCCATTGCATCAATCGTTTGTAATGTATGTTGCGCACCGGCGTTAATTTGTGATGCGACATAATACTGATAAGGGCGGTTATAAAGTTCAACTAACTCAAGTCGGGTCGAAGTTTTGATGTCTGCTTTATTTGTTGCGACCAATGCTTCATTAAGTAGAGCGCTGGTTTTTTTAAAATCGATATAAGGGAGTGAATCAAGCCATTCTTCTATATAGATTGGTCGAGTCTCAATTTCACTGCCTTGCGCCGATTTCTTTAGTGGTAATTTATCCATAGTATTTCTTCTATTATTATTTATAGTCTTTCTTTATTATTTTTCTATGTTGTCGTTTTATTGTTTATCTCTATCGGCAAGTTCCGTACCAAAAAAATATT
>JBFIIJ010000471.1:0-1635 GCA_041601315.1 Gammaproteobacteria bacterium | reverse complement strand
CGGGGCTATAGCTCAGCTGGGAGAGCGCTTGCGTGGCACGCAAGAGGTCGGCGGTTCGATCCCGCCTAGCTCCACCAAAAATCGATAGTAGGCTGTTTTTCAGGACATATTCACATATTGTCCCCATCGTCTAGAGGCCTAGGACACTGCCCTTTCACGGCGGCAACAGGGGTTCGAATCCCCTTGGGGACGCCATCTGAAAACTGCATTGATTTTCAGAATGAAAATCAATGCAGGATATTCATAAACTCTATATATCGTCTAACTGTCACTTCTTACAGGTAAGATTTAACTTTATTAAATTATTTTTATTAATCAATCTGGAATGTCTATGATTGATTACGATACACGTATCAAGTTACAATTAAAGGCTGGACCGTAGTCTAGTATATTCATTTAATTGTGCTGTAAATCAAATTTTCCGAGATCAATCATATTGAGACAAAACATGAAGACCTTTAAAAAGATCTGTCTAAATACAATTATAGTTTTTGCACTGTTTAGTAGTTCTTCTCAAGTTTATGCGTACCTTGATCCAGGTACGGGTAGCATGCTAATACAGATGATCATCGGAGGTATCGTGGCAGGTTTTTTCACGCTACGTATGTATTGGTATCAGTTTAAATCATATGTGAAAAGAAAGTTAGGTTATCCAGTTGAGGAGAGCTCAACAGACGACTTGAATGCTATAGATAAGACAGAAGAATAAATTTAATTTCTATTCAACATGGAGATTACTAAGGATTCTGCATCGTATCGTGATCCATCCGGGCATGTATATTCATCTGGCGATAGAATACTTCGTACTGTTACAAAACATGCTAAAGAAAACTATCTCTATTTTAGAGATAATAAGACATTAAATCGCCTCCAGGATAAAAATTGGATAATAGCAGCGAATGAGATTAACGATAATCTCGCTCAGTATTTATCTGAAGAACTAATAGAAAACACTCACTGCCTTCTTGAACACCCGAAAATACCCTACATTTCTTACCCATATGAGTGGAGTTTCCAGTTATTAAAGGCCGCGGCACTCAGACATCTTGAAGTACAGATAGCCTTGCTTAAAGACACTGTTTCTTTATCTGACGCCACAGCCTACAACATTCAGTTTATTGATGGTGTTAATCCTATATTCATTGATTATCTTTCGTTTCAAAAATATTCTGATGGAGACTTTTGGATGGGGTATCGACAGTTTTGTGAGCAATTTCTTAACCCACTCTTATTGCGAAGTTCATTAGATATTGCTCATAATTCTTGGTATCGAGGAAATCTGGAAGGAATTCCTACAAGTGAAATCAATAAGCTTTTACCACTTCATAAAATATTATCATGGCGCATATTTATGAATATTGTTTTACCAAATAAGTTACAGAACCAGGCCAAAAATAATCAAAACCCAGGTGTAGGTAAACTAAAAAAAGCAAAGTTACAAAAAGCAGGTTATCTAGGTATGTTGACGCAGCTACATAGCTGGATAAATAGCATGAAACCCTTACAGGTGCCTAACACTACCTGGTCTGATTATGCAAAAAACAATACCTATTCGAGTATTGAAGAAGAAAATAAACATAATTTCATTGGTGAATTCATCAGAGAGACTAACCCCGAGTTTGTTATTGATATTGG
>JBFIIJ010000470.1:0-1651 GCA_041601315.1 Gammaproteobacteria bacterium | reverse complement strand
TGTGTTGGGCCTAATAAAACGACACGCGTAATTTTCGATTTCAGTTTTTCGATATTGGAATAAATACTAGCAGCTGTTTGGCCTGAATAAATATATCCAGCATGAGGTGCAATGATCGCTTTTGGAGCAGCGATATCTACAGTTTTTAAAGACAAGTATTCCTCTAACATACTATTTAACTGGCTGGCATTGTTGGGATAAAAACTACCCGCAACAGCGGTTGGTCTGATAGAAAGGGGTTGATTCATTGGTATTACGCTCATATATATTAATTAAGATACCTTATTAAATTATAGGACTAATATTATCTTATATGCGGTTGTAAATTTATGAATACAGTTAAAACAAAATATTGGCATAAACTGGATGATGGTCGCGTTCAATGCGATCTTTGCCCGCGAGCCTGTAAATTAAAAAATGGTCAGGCTGGACTTTGCTTTGTTCGTGCCTGTGAGGACAACGAAATAGTATTGACGACTTATGGACGTTCCAGTGGTTTTTGTATCGATCCTATAGAAAAGAAACCGTTAAACCATTTCTTGCCAGGAACACCCGTTCTTTCATTTGGTACCGCAGGTTGCAACTTGGCCTGTAAGTTTTGTCAAAATTGGGACATCAGTAAATCAAGAGAAATGGATACCTTGGCAGATGCTGCTAGTCCAGAAACATTAGCACTTGCAGCAAAACAGACCGGCTGTCGGAGTATCGCTTTTACCTACAATGACCCAGTAATTTTCCATGAATATGCAATCGATGTTGCTGATGCTTGTCATGAGCATGACATAAAAACAGTAGCAGTTTCAGCAGGTTATGTAATGCCTGAGCCAAGAATAGAGTTTTATAAGCATATTGATGCGGTGAATATAGATTTAAAAGCCTTTACTGAAGATTTCTATCATCATATTACCGGTAGCCACCTTGCTCCAGTATTAGAAACATTGTCGTATCTCAAACATGAAACGGATGTCTGGTTTGAAATAACAACATTAATCATTCCGGGCGAAAATGATTCTGAAAAAGAAATAAATGAAATGACAGAATGGATAGCATCAGAGCTTGGTCCGGATGTGCCGCTGCATTTCTCGGCATTTCATCCCGATTGGAAAATGCGTGATAAACCCCATACCACATTGGAGACATTACAACGGGCAAGATCTATCGCAATATTGAATGGCTTACATTATGTCTACACCGGTAATGTACATTATATAGAGGGTGATACGACTTTTTGTCATGAGTGTGGGGAAGAACTCATTATTCGTGATTGGTACAATATTAAAGAATGGAATCTTGGGCCCGATGGTCATTGTCCAAAATGCAATACAGTTTGTGCCGGTGTTTTTGAGCCTGAACACGGAAAATGGGGCTCTAAAAGGGCTCCAGTAAGGTTAAACAATACTAATTAAATCAATTGCATAAAGTATCTTGAAAATCATCATTTAGCACTGTACTATCGCGCCCTCTGATGCGGGGTGGAGCAGTCTGGCAGCTCGTCGGGCTCATAACCCGAAGGTCGCAGGTTCAAATCCTACCCCCGCTACCAATTTTTAAAGTTGGTCACATTATAGTTGTGATTAATCAAGGCCCCTCATTGGGGTCTTTTGTTATGTGAATAAAAATAGTCTATCAAGTGAGTCATGTGGCACTCCTT
>JBFIIJ010000469.1:0-1654 GCA_041601315.1 Gammaproteobacteria bacterium | reverse complement strand
TAACATTACCATTGCAGAACAAGCAAAGCAGAACAAAATATTGGTTAACGTTGTTGATAACCCTGAGCTATGTAGCTTTATAATGCCTTCTGTGATTGATCGCAGTCCGGTTATTGTTGCTGTTTCTACTGGTGGTGCATCGCCAGTATTAGCAAGATTACTTCGCGCACGTCTGGAAACATTAATTCCTTCAAGCTATGGAAAACTGGCTGCATTAATCGCTCGTTTCAGAGATAAAGTGAAAGAAAATTTTCCAACTATTCGTGAACGCCGCCGGTTTTGGGAAGATGTCTTGCAAGGATCTGTTGCCGAAATGTTATATGCAGGCCAGGATAAAAATGCTTTGGCATTACTGGAAAAGCAACTAGAACAAGGTTCACCAATGATTGAATCCAGAGGAGAAGTTTATCTGGTTGGTGGTGGCCCGGGCGATCCCGATTTACTTACTTTTCGTGCTTTACGTTTAATGCAGCAAGCGGATGTCGTGCTTTATGATCGTCTGGTCGCGCCTGCTATCGTTGATTTGGTACGCAAAGATGCTGAACGTATTTATGTCGGCAAAGAACGTAGCAAACATGCCTTACCACAAAATGAGATTAATCAATTATTAGTTGAACATGCTAAGCAGGGTAAACGTGTTTTAAGACTTAAAGGCGGCGACCCCTTTATCTTTGGCCGCGGTGGCGAAGAAATTGATCTGCTTTCTGAAAATAATATTCCATTTCAGATCGTCCCCGGTATTACTGCCGCAAGTGGTTGCGCTTCTTATGCAGGCATCCCATTAACACATCGTGACTATGCGCAGTCTTGTACCTTCATCACCGGTCATCTTAAAGATGGCTCATGTAATCTAAACTGGTCAGCCCTGACTCAACCACAACAAACGCTGGCTGTTTATATGGGAACTCATGGTTTAGATATATTGAGTCGAGAGTTAATAAAACATGGTATGAAAGAGACGATGCCTGTCGCTATTGTTCAACAAGGAACAACCAGCGAACAATGTGTTTATATAACAACTATTAAAGAGTTACCTTCAATACCTGAAAAACATAATATTAAACCACCAAGCATGATCATTATTGGCGAAGTTGTTTCACTACACGAAAAACTTGCCTGGTTTCAAACCTGATTTATTAGTTAGATATTTTGAGAGTTAACTTCTAATTGGTATCATTGCCAATCTTGAACGAGTGTTTCGGTAGTATTTAGTGGATGAACCTTAAAAGTTGTAACAACAGCACAAATTTCCGACGAAGCATGAGAGACAACAGTTTCTCAATTTACATTCAATGATGGAAAAAATTCTATAAAAATGACCTAAATAAACGATAAGCATTTACATAGTCTCATCCCTAAATACTTTAAAGATATTGATTTAGATCAAATAATATCACGCCTCCTTTCTCTAGTATTTCAAAGTTATCTAACTTATTTGAAGGAGGATAAAATGTTATACAAATCCAATGGCATTTTTAGAATACTGATTTGTTTGAGCATCCTTTTTCTAACTTCGTTTACAGTTCATGCTGAAGAAAAACACGCAGAGGGGGAAAATCCAGAAACCGCTTATCAAGGTGCGCCCTCTCCCATTGAATCAGGCCAACAAGTTATTAGTCCCGGAGCCCCCAGCCTGACAGCAGTAGAATTTGAG
>JBFIIJ010000468.1:0-1680 GCA_041601315.1 Gammaproteobacteria bacterium | reverse complement strand
TCTATTCAGGATTCGTTTTCTGAATTTATAGGAAATAAATTTAATCAGGACACCATTGTTGATTTTTCGAATTATATTCTTACAAAAGGTAAAGACGAAAAGTATATAAAAAGAAGCATGCCTGATTTCTAAATTATTCTATTTGTTGTGTTTGCTTGTGTAATTATATCTAATATATTTTTATTAAATATACAGTTATTTACCTTAAAACCTTTCTACACAATTAAATTCAGGCATACCATATTCGCTTTTTCCTGAGTGTTTTTTAGATTCCACATAAACTGATGCTGGCGTTATTTCAGACTCCATAAATGAATTATTTTCTGACATGTGGTTTGAGAATAATTGTGGCAAAGATATCAATTTGCAATCGTATCCAGGGCTTATATCAGGTTTTCGTATTGAGTAAAATGTTGCATAGTTATCAATGAAATCTCGTTCATTGAAATCTTCTATTTTATTACCAACAGATATTCTTGAACCATGATCGCCATGAATAATGATAGTCGCATCATCATACTTTTTCAGTTGTGCAATAGATTTTAGGAGATGAGTTAGTTTTTTAATAACACAAAAAGTTTGATTAGAGTATTTTTGATGATAAGTCTCGCGTGCTGAATCAACTGCATTAGTATTATTTCCCAATCGATCAACTAAATAATATCCATGGGGCTCTGCAATTCCTTTAACTTGACATTCGCTAGTCAATAAATAAGGTGCATGGGGCACCAGAAA
Source organism: Gammaproteobacteria bacterium (assembly GCA_041601315.1). Taxonomy (GTDB): domain Bacteria; phylum Pseudomonadota; class Gammaproteobacteria; order Eutrophobiales; family Eutrophobiaceae; genus UBA7359. The sequence continues at coordinate 945 of JBFIIJ010000468.1, read as the reverse complement.
GTGAGCAAAGAGCATTGTCCCTCTAGGAGTATTCATTACGGTTTCTTCAAACATATCAAACCAAACAGGAAACCCCGGGACATCAAATCTTTCTGGAGTGTGTGATTCGTCAAACAATTTCCTCAGGTACTTTGACGTGTAACTCCCTTCATAGCCTCTTAATAAAATAAGCCATAAGTATTTTAGTTTGTCATTACTGCTATTATTTTCGCTTCCCCATCCTACCTGCCACTTAGGGTCAAAAGAGTCAAATGTATTACAGATACTGACACTGTCATTTAAACAGAAATCCATATGGTCACTCTGGTATACAACAATATCATAGCCATTAGAACTATAGTCATCAAAATACAGGTTTTCTTTAAGTTTCGAATTTTGTTCTAATATTGATGGAGTGTTTAAAGATGGGACATATTCTGCATTCATCATATTAGGCAAAGAAGTAGCAGTATAATAATGACGGCTATAAACTCGTCCAAATACCCTGAATTGATAATCATTATAAAAAGCGAGCATATTGTTAAATAGATCATTACGATTTTTATCTTTCGGATGTATAGCGCTAGGAGAATAGAGTTCATCTAAAATAATATGAAGAACTATTGGAAGTTCAAGATGATCCTTGTTTTTATTAAGCTTATTTAATTTGCTGTTCGTCTCATCGTATATACCAGATTCAAATAATTTTGGTTTAGGCTGATTTATAAACGTTGTGATTAGTGCAGTAATGAAGAATATTGAGAGTATGGATAAAATCTTGTTTTTAAGTATAAATATGATTGTATAAATACCGGCAAGTGTTACAAGAAAAAAAAATACTAACGTAATTCTTTTTATTGTTTTATCATCAGAGTAAGCTGCGGGTATCAGGTCTGTTATAATAGCAGCATATTCTATTGCCAGATCAAAAAAGAAAAATACAATTAAAGATAATATTAAAACCTT
>JBFIIJ010000467.1:0-1700 GCA_041601315.1 Gammaproteobacteria bacterium | reverse complement strand
TGTTGATCTTGATATCACACCATTGATTGATGTTGTGTTTTTATTGTTGATCTTCTTTATGGTTTCAACGACATTTGAGCACAATTCGGAAATTAATATCACTTTACCCAGTTCGTCGAAAGAAATAACACAAGCTAAACCGGATGCTGTTAATGTGGGTTTGGATTCTCAAGGTGTTGTTTATATCAATGATAAAGCCTTAGTGAATGCGCAGATTGAAACAATTAAAGCTGCATTGTCTGAAGCGTTAGTTGGTTTAGATGAACCGCCGGTTATTATCAGTGCTGATGCGGATGCCAGTCATCAATCCGTTGTTCGAGTTATGGATGCGGCACGCCAGTTAGGTTTGGTTAAGATAACGTTTGCAACACAAGAAATAAAAGATGAATAAAATGACGCATCGCGTATTTTTAGAATTTTTTAATTAGAGAATATTTTTATAAAGGACTTAATAGCGCGATATGCTGTTGTCGAAAGAATTTATTGAAAATATCTGGTATTCCAAACATCCACTCGGGTTGCTTCTTACACCGATAAGTTGGATTTATACATTTGTCATAACATTAAGACGTCTTTGCTATCAATCTGGATTGATAGCGGTCAATCAAATTGATGCTCCAGTAATCATTGTCGGCAATATAACCGTTGGTGGAACAGGAAAGACACCATTAGTTATTTGGTTAGCTGAATATTTCAAGTCGAAAGGTTTTAAACCGGGAATTGTCAGTCGTGGTTATGGTGGTAAGCTATCCGGTAAAACCCAGCAGGTAAGATCAGATAGTGATCCACGATTAGTTGGCGACGAGCCAGTGTTAATAGCAAAAAGAACTGGCTGTCCTGTTGCGGTAGCGATTAAAAGAAGAAAAGCAGCAGAAGAATTAATCGCGTATTGTAATTGTGATTTAATTCTTTGTGACGATGGTATGCAACATTATTCCTTGGGTAGAGATATAGAAATAGCCGTTATAGATGGGCAACGCCGTTTTGGCAATAAACATTGTCTGCCCGCTGGTCCTTTACGTGAACCTGTCAATCGTTTAAAAACTGTAGACTTTGTTGTCAGTAAATATATAGCTGGAAGACATGAATACAAAATGGAATATAGTTATGGTGATCTGGTGTCATTGATCGATCCCACTAAAACTATTCCAATCACAACTTTTATTGGTCAAAGTGTTCATGCAATTGCGGGCATTGGTAATCCAGATAGATATTTTTCATATCTCCGTAATAAAAAATTAAAATTAATGATGCATGATTTTCCTGACCATTATGTGTTTTCTGCATCTGATATTAGATTTAATGATGGTTTACCGGTAGTGATGACAGAGAAAGATGCGGTAAAATGTGTAGCTTATGCTACAGAACAACATTGGTATTTACCTATTGTGGCAACTTTACCAGACTCGTTTAGTTATCGACTTGAGGCTTTAATGAAGGAAGTGATGAATGGACAAAAAACTGCTTGATATACTCGTATGCCCTGTAACAAAAGGGCCCTTACATTATGATAAGGAAAAACAGGAACTAATATCCAAGTCAGCAAGGCTTGCTTATCCGATACGTGATGATATTCCGGTGATGCTGGCTGAAGAAGCCCGCGAACTGCCAGCCGACGAGGAAATTTAATGGCTTTTCGGGTGGTGATTCCGGCACGTTTTGCGTCAACACGATTGCCCGGTAAACCGTTGCGGGACATT
>JBFIIJ010000466.1:0-1703 GCA_041601315.1 Gammaproteobacteria bacterium | reverse complement strand
TGGAAATTTTGAGAAAAGCCGAACAAGTGATTTTGTGGATTGATCTCTAATTTTTCTATTAGACGTAGTAAGAAACCATAACAATATAATGGCACAAAGCCTCACTCTTTCTTCTTCTATGTTATTTAGCTCCCCGAAACATGACCATTCAATCAATGTTCTTAAAATAGTTTCTGAACTGCCTTCGTCTTCTTCTTGATCTGCTACTGCTATATTTATGGACCAAAAATGATCTCTTTCAGCAATAGATTTTTCCATTAGATTTTTGTGCAGCAACTCAGCGTTCCAAGGATGCTCTGGCTCTGTAGACAATCTTAATAATATTTCTAAAGTTTTTTCATGTTCATACTCATCAATCTTATTCAATAATTCAAAAGTTCTATCCGAAAATGAGTTTGATGTCCGCCAAACAACAGAATTAGAGAACAATTCTAAAAATTGATATGTGTGATTGTTTAAATAATCTTTAGGAAGCAAATCAAATAATTCAAGATTAAACTTTTCCGGTATAATTACAGCCAAAACTTCTAATATTCCATCAATCCTCCAATATTTATTGGATGATATAATTTTTCCAATTTCTGTTTCTTCTGAGAACAAGTCTTTTACAGAATCTGTCGTATATTCATTTATTATCTTATTAGCTATAAATTGATCACTATGTCTTTCATAAGTAAACCGAATTACTGGTATTGCATTCTCATTTTCGTCATAAGTCATATCTTCTGATATTATTCCTATGTCTAATAACTCGTCGAACAATGCTCTTCCTAAACTTATATTTGGGTCATATTTATTAATAAGCTGCCTTGCTTCCGTCATACTTATTCCATTTAAATTATCTGGAAACAATTTTGAAGCAAAATTATCTAGCGCCTTTATTATTATTTTTTCATCTGGATTGTAGTGTTTCGCACTAGCAATACTTTTCTCGATACTATTAACATAGAACTCAAATAATTTTGTTATTCCATGTAATCCTTTAGGAAATGTTGTCTGGCTATTCTTTTTTAATGCTTCACAGCATACTTTTAAGAAAAGTGGGTTTGTAAACTCAGGAGCCAAAATTGGAGCACTTGGTTTTGATATACCTTGACGTGATAGATATTTTTCAGCTGCTCTATGTTCATATCCTTGAAAACCATAATGTTCAATACTAACTATGTTTGTTTCATCAACCTGATCAGATAAAATATATCTTAAATAAGTGGTTCGACAGCTAACCAGCATACAAATATTTTTATATTTAGAAAAATCATGCAGCATCGCCTTAATATGATTTTTCCATTCATCTCTATGAACTCCCTCGTTTAATGCATCAATTACAATTAATGTTCTAGATCTATATGCCTCACCTGCTGCATCTAATGCACCTAAAACATCACTATCTCGATATCCTTCTAAGTCCAACAAGATTTTTATCGTTTTAAATGGACTACCACCTTCATAATGTTGACCAAGTAGAAAAACTGTTGGCTGCTTATTATGAGTTCTATGAAGACTTAGATCACAAAGTAAGTGTGACTTACCTATACCTGCTTCACCATATAACAAGGCTGCCCTCAACTCATAACACCTTGTTCCTTTTTCATTCAAGAAATTACTAATATCTCTTAATGCAGAATTAAATTGACTATAGTCGTATCTTAAATCATTAAATTTTTTATCATAAAATTCATCTCTTTTATTTTCACTTATGAGGT
>JBFIIJ010000465.1:0-1715 GCA_041601315.1 Gammaproteobacteria bacterium | reverse complement strand
TGAACACGTAAACGAGGAGCAACAAAATACCAGTTTAAACAGGTGCCAATATATAAACCAAGAGCAATCCATATCGCTTCAAATCCGGCAAGGTAAGCATAACCGGGCAAACCTAATAATAACCAGCCACTCATATCTGACGCACCGGCGCTTATCGCTGTTGTCCAGCTACCGAGTTTTCTACCACCAAGAATATAGTCAGATTGATTGTGTGTGCGTTGTAAGCCAATCCAGCCAATGACAAAGACCAGAATCAGATAAGTACCAAAGGTGATAAAGATAATATTTTGATCAGTCATTGGTGTTTTCGATCAAATCATCTTATGGCAGGGAAAAAATTTATTATCCGGAATATATTGCCTAATTATGTTTGCACAGTACTCTAGCATGTCATTACGTATTTCAGCGGGATAACCAATATTATTATTTTCTTCTGTAAGTGGCGAAGAAAAAAGTTTGTCATCAGGATAAAGTTTTTCAAGTTTACGAAAATAATCTTTCGGTAATCTAAAACCACCTAAACTAATTGAGTGCGTTAAATCAGGGTTAATCTTAGAAAAAATATTATTAAATAATTCGCTGTATTCTTTAGCATAATCTTTAGTGTATATCAGCGGATCAAAACGTAAACCAATCTGCCAGCCTGCTTCTTGCAAATCCAGTATGGCTTGCAAGCGTTTATTTACATCTGGCGCTTTATGTTCCAGTGCTTGTGCAATTTTGTCTGGCGTAAAACTAAATGCGATAATGCAGTTTTTAATAGGTTCTCGTTTTAATAAGCTCCTTATTTGTGTGCTTTTAGTTCTTAACTCAAGTAATGCTTGCGGGTTGCCTTCAAAGAAAGGTAAAAATTCACTTGTGAAATCTGTAACAGGATCAAGTGCAAGGCTATCGCAATCGTAACCAGAAAAAAAATGAACCGGTTTATCACCATGTTGATTTATTATTAACTGCATCTCTTCAGTAAAGTCTTCATAATTTACGAACAGAATGTAATGCGCTGATTGAAACATGCCTTGTAGAAAACAATAGCGACAGTCGTACAAACAATTCAACATGTGTGAAAAATAATAATTATGTTCTGCACCGATGCCGTATTGTTTGGGAGTAGCTAATACGAGGCCTTTATGTTTTCTTGCCAGAATTAACGCAGGCTGTTTTTTTTGTAATCTGAAGTTTTGTGACTTGCGATTAAATACTTCGCCATAACGGTCACATTTTATTTTCGTTGCGTCGGGAAAGCGCTCAAGAATGGCTAATGTTCGCGGATGCCCGGCAATTTCTTCTTCTATGTATATCGTGCTAATCATGAATCAAAAATTCCGAACCTTTAATTTTTTCACGTAATTTATTTAACAAGGACTTTCCTGTTTTATCATCAGCGACCGAATGCATAACATCTTCATTAGGGAAGCGGACTTTCCATTGTCGCAATAACCGCGATAACTGAATCTTTTCAGATTGTGTGAAATGCCATTTATCAATGAAGTATTGATAATGCTCAGGTTCGGAAATAATCGAACTAACTTCTATCGATAATGGCTTTAGACAATTAATCAGCTTTTCTATAGTTTGAATCTGCGCGGCAATCATTTTTTTTACACTGTCGGCATTCACTGTCGAAGTAGATTGCTCTGTATTGTCAGACACAATTTTCAGGCAATGAATTAATTCAGCTGTGCCTAAACGTATTGCCATTTGATAAAAAGCCGAGG
>JBFIIJ010000464.1:0-1745 GCA_041601315.1 Gammaproteobacteria bacterium | reverse complement strand
CAGATTGTTCGGATCCATTTTTAATATAGCGATAACTTTATTGTAAGCACTGTTATCTAGTGGTTCTGTAAGTCGGCCTGCTTCAAGATCGGCTCTTGCCTGAATCAACAGCTTTGATATTTTTATCTCTTCGGCCTGTGTGGTTGGTTGCTGGCGCCCTTGCGCAGCATAGTCAGCATAATCCAGTGCGATAGTTTTCGAGGTCGGTAGAAAAACAAGAATTGTTAAAAACAATAGACTAATGAGGCTGTTTTTATAAGTTATGTCTACGTTAAATAATGGTGAATTTAAAACGGATTGATTAATCATAAATTATTCTTCTTATTGTTTATTAAAATTATATTTTTCTGCATGTTTTGGAATGCCGAACCATTATAGACACAGAAGTCGCTGATAAGTTTAATCTAATCAGCGTTATTAAAACTCTCGCAGCGCAGCAAATCACTCCAGCGTTGGCTCCAGCCGAATTCTTGTGTCAGGCTTTGAACGAGCTTTCTTATATCCAGCGAAGTGAAATTATTGTTAACTATCAGTAGATTAATGCTCTCACAATCCATGACACGTTCATCATTATGCTGTAATTGCAGGTGCGCGCATTCATGATAATAGACAAACTGCCGGATATTTTCGGATAGCTTAACAAAAGCACTATCATCAAGCACTATTGTGGGATAACCCAATGGCCATTGGGCCGTGGCAATCTTTTTTCCAGCAAAACCGCTAATAGTCTTTACTTTAACCGTTTCATCCGAGTCCAGGAGTTTTGCATAACAGGAAAGTGAGTTGTTAATGTTTGATTGTGTTGCATCGGCTAATGACGGAAATGATAAGAAAACGCTTAATAGCAGAAATATTCCTGTTAATTTAGCCGCAGTCATTTAACGCTGACAGAAACCACAATAAAAGGTTGATCGCTGGCCAAGGCGAATCATTCTTATCGGTGCTTTGCAGATATTACAAGCTTCGTCTTTTCTGTCGTAAACCTGTAATTCATTTCTAAAATAGCCAGGCTTGCCTTCGCCATTAATGAAGTCACGCAAGGTAGTGCCGCCTTTTTTTATTGCGCTATCTAAAACCTGCTTGATAGCAATAACCAGTTTTTCAAAACGTACTTTAGATACCTTTCCGGCTTTCTGTGCGGGATTGATGCCAGCCATGAAAAGTGCTTCGTTTGCATAGATGTTACCAACACCAACGACAATGCGGCTATCCATAATGAATGTTTTAATAGCTTGAGTGCGCTTTCTTGATCGCGCATATAGATAGGTTGTTCCAAACTCATCGCTTAGTGGTTCTGGTCCAAGATGATGGATTAACTTATGTTGCATCGGGTCACCGTTTGTCCAGAGTATCGAACCAAACTTTCGTGGATCACGAAAGCGTAATGTATGTCCGGATTTAAAAACAATATCTACATGATCATGTTTCTCGGGTATTTGTTTGCCTTGCAGTACTCTCAAGCTACCGGACATGCCAAGGTGTAATAACATGCAGCCATTATCTGTATAAAAGAGTAAATATTTTGCGCGACGACGAAGTTTTCTTATAAGCTGATTTTTTAGAGATTGTTTCAGCGATGTTGGTATTGGCCAGCGTAGTTGTCGTTCTCTAATGATGATGTCTTTAACGACTTCGCCGACAACATAAGGCGCAATGCCTTTACGCGTCGTTTCAACCTCGGGAAGTTCTGGCATTGATCGTTACTCAACGTCAGGCGGTTCTGGCGTTACGCTGATGTCCGGGTT
>JBFIIJ010000463.1:0-1763 GCA_041601315.1 Gammaproteobacteria bacterium | reverse complement strand
ATTGATAACTAAGCCCCATTAACGCTAATGAAACGCCAACGATACAGCCATGATAATGTGCAGGTATCTTGACGTTATTGCCGTCAATCATAAAACCCATCATGCCACCTACGCCAAATAACAATAATGAAGTAAGCAAGGCAGTATGCGCAGATGATTCACTTGGAGAATCCGGTTTAATTTGAAACAGTGATAAGAGTAATGCCATACTCAATGGAAATATTGCCAGACTCCCGCCAAAGCTCATCAACATGGTAAACATTTGTCGATGTTGTACATCGTTAACGTCATACGCGTAATAGACAAGCGGTGTCATAAAAATTGAAAGCAAACCGACTGCAAATAAAAACAAGGCAACTCTTGGACTAATGGGTAGCGTTAGTCCGGCACTTGATGATAACCACAACCATGCCACCATCATTAATAAGGTATAGGTAAATTGGAGTACGTGTCCGCCGCTCCAGAAAAGAAGTTCATAATAAACTTCATTAGTTAACTGAATGGGTAATGCTATGTATGACCAAACAAATGCAGCCAATGCAACAAAAACACCTATCGCTGCACAGTTTAATCCAAATCGAATTACACCCTGACCACTAATTGTTTCGCCAACCTTAAACATGGCACTCATACTGAAGATAACCTGTAGACCAATACCGAAACTAAAGATAAGCAACCCTGCCAGAAAGAGTCTGTCATCTAACACCGGGATGTAATTACTCATTAAGGCATTGGCGCTGCCCACAAAAGGTGAAAAAGTCATAATCACTGTTCCTGTTAAAACAACAACAAAAACAAGTTTGGCAAACCACGGAAATATTCTGCGACTGTTAAGCGTCCACAAAACACTCGCAAAGGATAATATCCACACTAAAGAAGAAAGGTTTACATGTATAACAAGGCCAGTGTGAAAAAAATCAACAAAAGGAATCAGTTCTCCAATTACTGGCGTTCTGGCAAGAACCAACAACACTGCAAAAATTCCTGCGCCTAATAATGTGATTACAGCTAACCAAAACCAGACGACAGCCAGATTCCTTCTATAATCTGTCGGTACGTTAAGTACGTATTTAAAAGACATTATTAATTTGTATTGATTTTTTATTTGTTTATGTTCGAGACTATCGTATATCAAATTACCTATAATAAAATGAATTTCAACCGATTTTTATTCAGAATGTTCAATGTTACAAAAATTCATGAAACTTTAATGTATCATTACTCCTGTATATTCAATCTGACAATAAAACTTAAAATAATATATAACGATATCTATGACGTACTTTCCAATATTCTTAAAACTTCAGGATAGACCCTGTCTGGTAGTGGGTGGTGGTGAAGTCGCTGCCCGAAAAACACAACAATTATTAAAGGCCGGAGCCACGGTCGTTGTCGTTGCACCGGAAATAGAATCATCACTGGAAAAATTGAAGCAGTCAGATCAGATTCAATATCTGCAACAAAAGTATGATGAAAACTGTTTACAGAATATGGAAATGGTAATTGCTGCCACTGATGACACAACACTCAACATCATCATTGCAAAACAAGCAAAACAGAACAAAATATTGGTTAACGTCGTTGATAACCCAGAACTATGTAGCTTTATAATGCCTTCTGTTATTGATCGCAGCCCGGTTATTGTTGCTGTTTCTACTGGAGGTGCATCGCCGGTATTAGCAAGATTACTTCGCGCACGTATGGAAACTTTTATTCCTTCAAGCTATGGAAAACTGGCTGCATTAATCGATCGTTTCAGAGAT
>JBFIIJ010000462.1:0-1797 GCA_041601315.1 Gammaproteobacteria bacterium | reverse complement strand
TTTCCAATGTATTTTGATATTTTCCATACTACTTTTACTTGTCACTACTACTTTCGAAAAGTCTACTTCAGTTGGCACGCCGTTATCTGAATAAAGTGATAATCGTGTGCTTTCCTCATTAAACGAATGAGCGCCAGCATATGTGAGTGGTATTTCTTTACCATCCTTTTGTATTAAAATAGCTTTAATGAAGTTAGCTGGAAATAATTTACTAATCCTTTCTCTAAACTCAAGTATTCCTTCTTCCTTTTCTTTTTTTATAATATTTGAAACTTCTATTTCCAAGCTGGCTCCGGACGTAATAGCACTGATTGGCTTTTCAGGAATCAAAGTAATGCTGTTATTAAGTATTATTGGCGTTGGAGAAAGTAATATACTTTTACCAAAAAAGAGTATTAATAAAAATTCCTTCATATTTTCCTTAACGCTATACCTATCTTATTCCATTGCCTGTGTGATTTTATTAATGTCCGCTTTGGGTCGTTAGCGGACATTATATCGTATTAATGTTTACTATGTTTAAGACGAATCAACATCGTTAAATTAATTGTCGCGAACAATAAGCCAACAGCGAGTAAATTATGCAGCGTGTTAGTCCACAATGGCATATCCGTTAATACATTGATGACGCCTAGACTAAACTCGGCAAAGAAAAAACTGCTTACGATGATCATGGGTTTGACTAGGTCGGGATAGTTTTTCTTTACGGTTCTTAGTCCTATCAAGACCAGACACAGTAATACTACGGCAATGATTCGATGGCTAAATTGAATAATGCTAGATGTTTCATCAAGTATTAGACGATGATTGTCATCCAGATTTAATTTACGAAGGAAATTAAAACTTTCAGCAAGATTACCGGATATATTATCGGTATAGGAACAACTGATTAAATTTGGGCAGGCAGAGCCGGTGTAATTTGCACTGGCCCATGCACCACTAATGAGCTGAAGTGTTAACGTTGCTGATACAAGAAATAAAACGAGTGGCGCTGCTGTTGTTGATCTATTTCGAGTTAATAATAGTTGTCTCCAGACCAGCCCAGATAGAACAATGCCGCCGAGAATATTGCCTAAGGTCACAAGCGGTAGACTTCGCGTTGGTGTAGCTATACCTAATATGGAAAGAAATAAAACCACAAGAAACATCAATACAGGTAATAAAGGCGATATTTTTTTACGAAACCAAAGCGCCATTACCAGGATGATTAAAATATTGATTCCTAAAATGCTGGCGATGTAGCGATGCATTGACCGAAATGTTTTGAATTCAGAGTCAGGTATTTCCAGACCCTTCACACCATCGGCAAGAGAAAGTTGAGCATAACATTCAGGCCACGGCTCGCATCCTAAACCGGCTTCGCCTAATCTTATATGTGTACTCAGAAAAACAATCATGAGAGACATGATTAAGGCAATACAGTTTAGAAGAAAAAAACATTTCATCGAGCGTTGACTGTTTTCAGGATTCTGCATGATGGCCTCAAACTTAATTATTTGAATTAGTTGTTTTTAGTTATGAAATGAGTAAATAATAAATAGATCAATAATGCAATTTTCATTTAGGATAATTATCAATGTTAGAAATAGTGGCTTATACCATCGCCGGGATTATCCTTTATTTTGGTTCAGACTGGATTCTGATACAAATCGAAAATGCAGCAGGTAAAAGGTTTGAAAATCGAAGTTTGGTTTTTTTTGCAATTATCATGATTCTTACACTAAGTTCTTTCACTGTAATACGACTGTTAATCCCTGATTCATAGGGGATTTTTTTCCTTCCAGTGTTCTCAAGAGC
>JBFIIJ010000461.1:0-1804 GCA_041601315.1 Gammaproteobacteria bacterium | reverse complement strand
CGCTAAATCATATTGGCCTTGTTTTTTACCAACGGAAGCATCAACAGCAATAGTTGTTACAGGTTTATCTGCAAGAATTGAATTAATTAATCACGTTAATGTTTTACCCGGGCCGACTTCAACAAAAGTTGTAAACCCTTCTGCATAGAGTTTTTCTACCTGTTCAACAAAACGAACCGGTGAAGCTAGTTGATTCGCTAATAATTGTTTCGCTGCATCAACATCTTCCGGGTAAGCATCTGTTGTTGTATTAGACAATACCTGATAATTATTTTTACCAAACTCAAATGGAGCCAGTGCTTCAGCAAAAGGTTTAGCTGCATCAGCAACAAAGGAACTATGAAATGCCGCAGCAACCGGTAATTTTATTGCACGTATTTTTTCAGTTTTAGCTATCTTTGCAAATGCATCCACTTGGTCAGTGGCTCCTGACAAGACAACTTGTGTAGGTGAATTATGATTCGCAATAATCAGATCGATATTATTTTCTTTTAATAAAGACTCAACTTGTTCATAAGATGAAACAACCGCCAACATAGAACCTCTGTCACCTTCACCTGCGGCCATCAATTCACCACGAATTCGTGATAAACGATGCAATGTTTCGGCGTTATACATACCCGCTGCTAAAAGCGCGGTTAGTTCACCATAACTATGTCCAATAGCTGCTTTAGGTTTTACTGAAAAATAATTTAATACATCAAGTGCAGCAAGACTCACCGCACCAATGGCAGGTTGTGCGTTTTGTGTTTTTCGTAAAGTTTCTTCTTGCTGTTTTTGATCTGCTTTTGAAAACACAGGAATAGGATAAAGCACATCGCCCAAGCTTTCTTTTCCTGTCGCTTCTATAAAAATATTATTTGCCTGCTCAAGAGCATTTAAGAACTGCGGAAACTGACAAGCAAGATCACGACACATGCCGGTATATTGCGAACCTTGACCAGGGAAAACAAAAGCAACATTGTCGTTACTCTCTTCAGTACTGTATACAACGCCATCCGGTCTTTGCCATGCTGATTCATTAGAAGACTCTAGTTGTTTTTTAATATCTGCAATGTGTTTTGTAACGTCAGTATTATTTTTTTCTATAACTATCGTTAAACGATGTGCCGCATCGCTTTTAAAGCTTTGGCATGAATCATAAGCAAAAAAACGAAGTTCATTCCATGATTCAAGCACATGAGAATTTGGCAACTGTTTTATCAACTCTTCTTTTGAGTCAGCACTTAAAGCAACGATTAAGACATGCCCGTCCCATTCAATTTCGGTTTTGGTTTCTTCAGCTTCTTCCAATACACAATGAAAATTACTACCACCAAAACCAAACGAACTTAATCCTGCCCGACGCGGTGTCGATTGCGTTTTTAACCACGGACGTTTAACGGTATTCAAATAAACTGGAGATTTACCGGGATTGATAATTTCCAACGGTTCATCCACTTTAATACTGGGTGGCAACACTTTATATTTTAATGCCATTGCCGTTTTAATCAGACCAGCAACGCCAGCAGCAGCTTTAGTGTGGCCAATCATGGATTTAACTGATCCAATCGCACACCATGTTTCACCTTCATTATCCTGACTATAAACACCGGATAATGCTGTCGCTTCAACTGCATCACCAACCGATGTACCTGTACCATGTGCTTCGACTAACTCTATACTTCTTGGCGCAACATCTGCTTCACGATACGCATTCCATAAAGCTTTAGTTTGACCGGCTGCACTCGGGGCATAGATCGCATTACCTCTACCATCTGATGATGATCCAATACCGCGTATTACTGCATAAATTTTATCGTTG
>JBFIIJ010000460.1:0-1811 GCA_041601315.1 Gammaproteobacteria bacterium | reverse complement strand
CTGATTTATCTTTATTACGCTTTCGATAATCGACCAAGCTGGTTTGTGTTCGTTTGGAAGTGCTCGGATTTTATTAGAAGAGTTATATCTAAGTTGCCTTTTTTTCTAAAATATCCTTTGAGCAATCTAATAGCAACTATGGTTTATTATCCCATAGCAAGATTAACTTTGTTAATTGAAAAGCTAGGTGTGGATGTAAAGGATGTGCCTTTAACTGAATACCGCGCTAAAAGTTTTTACACTATGAGAACTGATGCCCTGGATAGATTTGGTACACGATTAGAAAACCGATTTACACGTATGCAAATAAAAGAAATGATGGAAGCTGCTGGGCTGATAGATATTAAATTTTCTGATATCGCACCTCACTGGTGTGCGTTAGGAATAAAACAATAAAAATATAATACTCAATATAATGAAAACACGATTTGCTCCTAGTCCTACCGGGTTATTACATATTGGCGGAATCCGTACGGCTTTATTTTCCTGGTTATATGCAAAACATAATAAGGGGAAATTTATTTTACGAATCGAAGATACGGATCGTGAACGTTCTACTGATGAAGCAGTTCAGGTTATTCTTGATGGCATGGAATGGTTGGGACTGGATCATGATGAAGAAATTTACTACCAGACTCAACGATTTGATCGTTATAAGGAAGTTATCGAACAATTATTAGAAGCAGGGCATGCTTATCGTTGTACTTGTTCCAAGGAACGAGTGGAACAGATTCGAAATGAAGCAATGACTCGGGGAGAAAAACCCCGTTATGACGGACATTGCCGTTCATTAAATCTTATTGACAGTAATTCAGTTATTCGTTTTAAAACACCAGTTGATGGGCAAGTTGTCGTTGACGATCATGTTCAAGGAAAAGTTGTATTTGAAAATAGTGAGTTGGATGATTTAATCATTGCGCGATCTGATGGAACACCGACCTATAACTTAACTGTTGTAGTTGATGATATGGATATGGAAATTACTGATGTTATTCGCGGTGATGATCATTTAAATAATACACCGAGGCAAATAAATATTTTGAAAGCCTTAGGTGCGCAAATACCAAATTATGCGCATATCCCTATGATACTCGGACCTGATGGGAAAAAATTGTCTAAACGTGATGGTGCTGCAAGTGTTTTACAATATCGTGATGATGGGTATTTACCAGAAGCGTTATTGAACTATCTAGTTCGACTTGGCTGGTCAAAAGGTGATCAAGAGATATTCAGTATTGATGAAATGATTGCTGAATTTGATATTAAGGATGTCAATAAGTCTGCTTCGAGTATTAATCCGGATAAACTGCTTTGGTTAAATCAAGAGTATTTGAAAAATGCGGATAATGCATCGCTTGTTAAGCCGATGACAGATTTATTCACAGTGATGGATATAGCTATAGATAATGGACCTAATTTGGAAGAGTTAATAGATGTACAAAAACATCGCACAGAAACGTTAAAAGATCTGGCGGAGCAGAGTGTACTTTTTTATCAAGATTTTGATGATTATGCTGAAAACGCAGCAAAGAAACATTTACGACCAGTAATACTAGAACCGCTACAGGCAGTTTATGAAGCATTGAAGAGCATTCAAGATTGGAATAATGAGAACATTAAGGGAGCTATTAATGAGACAGCGGATAAGTTCGAAATTAAAATGGGCAAATTGGCGCAACCACTACGGGTAGCTGTTACTGGTACAGGTATTTCTCCAAGTATCGATGATACATTACGTTTATTGAGTCAAGAGAAAAGCTTGGCTAGATTACGCAAAGCCATTGAATTCATTGAAAATCGTAGTTCATCTT
>JBFIIJ010000459.1:0-1819 GCA_041601315.1 Gammaproteobacteria bacterium | reverse complement strand
GCAATTGAAGTAATTATATCGAATGATTTTTTTCCTAAAGCCCTGCTGGTATATTCTGATGGAAAGATCTTATTAATTAATGTAACCGGAAACGGAATTTTGCAGGCAATGTCAGAAGGATCTATTCCAAATAACTCTGTCCCTTCGGGATAGTTAGATAGAAGCGTGCCATCATTACATCCAATATCAAGAACGCGCAATGGCTTCCCTGAATTTTCAATAATGTTTGTAACTGATTGCACTATTCCACCGAGATGATCACACATCGTTTGGTTCGTTCCAGATCGATACCAGTAATTTGCGTACAGGACTTCCGGAGGGAAAGTATGCGCCAATTGAACCAGCCCACATGCATCACCACCCTTAGTGACGTCACAACGTAAAAGTTTTGTGGGTAATTTACGTCTGGGCGGTTCAACATAGCCTTTCTTGTAAAATGATCCTTGTAGATATTGCTCCCCAAGATCCACCACTTCTACCATGTGACTAGAGTCACATACTCGACAATTTGTTATGTATTTTGGATGCATAATACTTATCCTAATTAGCTGTTGAAATTGTTGCGTTAACCATCTCAAGGTACTCTTCCATAATCATTTTGATCTGCGGTAAATATTCCTTGGTACGGTATTGAGTTTTTTGTTTGTTATGTTGGCGTGATACGCCAATCATGCGAGAGATATGTAATATTTCTGCTCCGGCCATTCCCATCCGTAAAAACATGTCATAATCCATCGCATAATAAAGATGCTCTTTTAGATGAGCTCCAGAGTTTTGCCAGATCTTTTTTGAAAAGAACATCTCCGGTTGATAAAAATACTGCCCTGTTTGCCAACTGCCCATAAAGTTCAACATGTCGCCCAGACTTAAAAGGTAGTTTTTATCAAGGGGGATGCTTGTATGATGGTGATGTATTACTTCGCCTTTTTCAGCAATAATTTTACATCCACCAACAATCAGATCGACCTCGTTTTCAGCATAGGCTTTACCTATATGAAACAATGCCTCCTGAGCCAACATGTCATCACTGCAAATCCAGGTCATTATTTCTCCGGTTGCAAGTTTGAATGCTTTGTTCAACGCATTTGATTGGCCACTATCAGGTTCGATTAATAAATGATCCAGACGATTACGGTAGCGTTCAAGTATATCAATAGTCCCATCAGTGGACTGACCATCTACTACTATGTACTCAAGATTTGGATAAGCTTGATCAAGTATTGAGTCCAAACAATCTTCTATAAATTCTGCCTGATTATAACTAACTGTAATCACAGATATCTTTGGCCATCCAGTGGATGGTTCAACAGGGACATAATCTACCAACCATTCTGCAGGCATTTCTTTACAAAGATAATACCCTTCTTCGACCTTTGTTTTATCACGCCAATCTAATATTTCCGCTGGCAAGTTATTTACTCGTATCACGACCGTATCGTTTTTATTTAATAATCCTCTGATTGCTTTCAATGTATAGCCATCATCAAACAGATGATCATGGATTATCAACCTATTATCTATTGTGTCTTCACCGGCAGTCTTTTGTAATGCTGATCTAATGGTGAAAAGTACGTTTCTATAAATATTCGGATCAAATTTTAAATTTAATCTTCGACAAAAAATTATCGGGCTTTTTAGATAAAGCATATGAGATAGCAACCAACCAATATTATCAGTATAAACAACGCTTGCCTCATGAAATTCTTTTTTCAGTACCGGGTTTATTTCTGTTTTCAATCCAAACAAAGGTGCTATATAACGTTTAAGTGGTGGTAATAAAAAAATCTTGCTCGATAACAACATGAAATTTAAAACCACT
>JBFIIJ010000458.1:0-1829 GCA_041601315.1 Gammaproteobacteria bacterium | reverse complement strand
TTTGAATTCATCAATCGTGATTGATAAATGATACGGCAACTCATCACTAAGACGAGTCATTAGTTTTTCGCGTATAAATTCTGCTGCAAAAAAACGTTCACTACGATCAGTAACCTGATCTTCTGGAAATAATGCTGGGGAATTTGGAAGATTACTGATAATGCTTGATTCGAGTTCTTTAAGACCTGTTTCTTTAATAGCTGAGACAGGAATAACTTCTTTGAAGTTCATCTTTTTTGAGATTGAACTAATGAAAGACAGTAATTCATTTTTATTCGAAACCTTATCTACTTTATTAAGCACTAGAAATATTTGTTCTGCTGATGTTTGTTTTAATAAATCAATTACATTTTCATCAAGCTCATTCCATTTTAATGCTTCTACTACAAATAAAATAACATCAATATGATTTAAAGTATTTAAAACCTCTCTATTCATATGTTGATTTAAAGCAAGCTTGGGTTCTTTTTGTAGCCCTGGGGTATCGATAAAAATTATTTGTGAATCAGCAGAAGTTTTTATACCAAGCAAATTCCAGCGGGTGGTTTGCGGTTTTCTTGAAACGATACTAAGCTTTTGCTCAACTAAATGATTTAACAAAGTCGACTTGCCTACATTTGGTCGCCCAATGATGCTTACATATCCGGTTTTAAATTCATTCATTCTATATAAAAGCAGTGTTATTTATTTTTTTTTAATATAGACATAGCTTTTTTTGCAGCTGCTTGCTCGGCTTTTCTTTTACTCGTTCCAGTTGCAATAACAGGGTCATCTATTAAATTTACTTCACATGAAACTGTAAACTCAGGCAAATGAGATGTGCCAGTTTCATGAACGATTTCGTATGTTGGTATGCTTTGCTTTTGGGATTGAAGAAATTCCTGCAGTTGTGATTTTGCATCTTTTTTGATATCTGCAGGATTAATATTGCCTAAGTGAGATTGATATAAGCTAAAAATAAATTCGCGGCAACATTCAATATCTGAATCGAGGTATACTGCGCCAATTAATGCTTCTAAAGTATTTGCCAGAATAGAATCTCGACGCCAACCTCCACTTTTTAACTCACCTGTTCCGAGCTTCAGTCTATCTGAGAGATTTATCTCTCTTCCAATTTCGGCAAGTTTTTCGCCTTTGACTAAAGAGGCGCGTAATCTTGTTAGTTCTCCTTCAGAAGAGTCAGGAAACTTATCATAGATGTATTCTGCAATAACAAATCCTAATATTGCATCTCCTAAATATTCAAGTCTCTCGTTGTTATTATTTCCAAGACTACGATGAGTTAGAGCCTGCTCTAATAAATCATCATTATTAAATTCATGATTGAAGAATTTGCTTATTGTGGAGCGCTCCCTGTTAATTCCACTGTTTCATCAACGTCCATCATAACATGGATATTTTTAAACAATTTATTAGTTGCTTGATATTTCACATTTAAAAACTTTTTCTTCCCGTCCTTTGATTTTGTGACATTAACCAGTTCTTTTACTGATTGATCAGTAAATCGTTCAACATTATTTAATTCAACATTTCTTAGAAAGATTTTTCTTATTTCATTTGTGGTTTTTCTTTTTGCAGGAGGCTGACTTAACACGGCCTGCATTCCACTTTTCACAGAAACATATTCATTATAAAGGGGAAATAAAGCTAAGCCGAATGCAAAAAAGCAAGCTAACATTCCTAATATTATAAAAATTCCAAGCGCTGTCATGCCATTTTGCCGTTGCGAAATATGTTTCATAATATGCCCTCTATTTGAATTATTTAATTATTGTACCAATTCTTTTGAAATCAATGCCACCATCCCAGTTCATCCAGATCATGAAAGC
>JBFIIJ010000457.1:0-1829 GCA_041601315.1 Gammaproteobacteria bacterium | reverse complement strand
TTATAGAGTCGCCTAATTACACTTGGGTGCGCTTTTTTCGACCAATCAAAAACTAAACGAGAATGCTTATCTGATAGGACATAATAGATATATTTATAAAATAGTATATCTGGCTTTAGAATTTCTAAAGTACCAGCAACATTAGTTACTGAAAATTTATGTTTAGGTCTATAAAAGAACTTACCTCCACCGTCTACAGACCAAGTAATTAATTCTTGATCGAACATATATTTACCATATTCACCAAATTTTCCATCATTCAATCTAGCAGATGAATAAATTGGATATGTTCCTGGAGATGTCGAAATATCTATTTTTGAAATTACATTACCTCGACCTAATTTGACAACGCCTTTCTCAATCATTTCTTCCATGTCGATTAACGGCCATTTCATTCAATTATTCCCCTTAATTCCAACAACTCCTTCACCATTCCCCCCTCAATCTGATTTAAAACAGCATCATTTACATTCTCACCCACTTCAAGGGCAATTAGTTTGTCCAAGATAACTTTAGGATCATCAAACTCGACTTCTTGAAACACATCTTCTTTGTATCGACTGAAACTTAAATCGTATTTTTCTGCTTTAATTTCTTCAAAAGGGACCATAAAGTATTTTTTAGTACGGTCTATGTCATTTTTGAAATCTCGAACATGGAATGTTTCAATAATATCCTGTAAATCACCGTAACCTTCTTTTTTGTTACGTCTATCATCTAATGAATAACCATCATCTAACATGTCATAGAACCAGGTATGTTCCGTTGCCGGTTCGTCAACCTTATCTTCTTTGTCATACACTTTGGTAAATACCAGAATAGCCGTTGCCACACCTGCGTAAGGTTTAAATACTCCACTAGGCATTGAGATAACCGCTTTTAGATCACATCGTTCTACTAACAACTCACGAGCTGCAATAAAAGCCTTACCCGCACCAAATAAAACGCCTTGTGGAATGATGACGCCTGCTTTCCCACCCTTGCGCAGCATACGAAAGATATTTTCCAGAAATAGTAATTCGGACTTAGTTGTATTAAGACTTAAATTTTCATTGATATCACCTTTATCGATACTGCCAGTAAAAGGAGGGTTTGCCATAATGACATGATATTGATTATCTTCATCAAAACTTTTACTTAAAGTATCTTTATAATCGATATGTGGTTCGTCAATACCGTGCATCATCAAGTTCATTAAACCAAGACGTACCATCGTGCTATCGATGTCGTAACCATAAAGGCTGTCATTTAATAATTGTTTGCGTTCTTCATTAAGACTGGCGCTGATCGAAGCACGTTGAAATCCATCTTCATCTGTTTGCAATTCAACTTTATCTTTCTTTGCTAACTGGGAAATGATGTATTGATAAGCGCCCAATAAAAAACCACCAGTGCCGCAGGCAGGATCGGCAATACGATTACCCGGTTGAGGCTGTACCAGTTCGGCCATGAGTTTGATTATGTGCCTAGGTGTTCTAAACTGTCCGTTCTTACCTGCTGTTGCTATTTCTGATAATAAATATTCATACACATCACCCTGAAGATCCTGAAAGGCCTGGCCTTGTTCTTCAGAGTCTTTGTCCATCTCCAGAAATAGGTCATCAATAGTTTTGATTGCTTCTACCAGTAATGACGACTTTGGAATGATAAATACTGCATTTTTCATATGATGAGTAAAATTAGATTCGGTACCGTTCATATCTTTCAAGAATGGAAAAACTTTCGTTTGTACATGTGACAGCATTTCGTCTGCTTGCATGTGTTTGAACTCACTCCAGCGTAGAGTTTTTTTCTCAACTCTATACGGTTTTTCTTTTTCTTCTTTTATC
>JBFIIJ010000456.1:0-1859 GCA_041601315.1 Gammaproteobacteria bacterium | reverse complement strand
TGTTGTAAATAGAATTCTGCGTGTTCTATTAAAACAAAAACCCTTGTTACATGAAGTCCCTGATAATCATTTAAAGAAAAAAGTCATTATCGCAGACGACCTCACGCCAGCAGATACCGTGCTAATGCAACATTATGGTATCGCCGCATTTGCAACAGAGTTCGGTGGGCCAACATCGCATACTGCTATTCTTGCCAGAAGCCTGGGTATACCTGCAATTATTGGTTTGCATAATGCGCAACGTTTTATAAAAAATAATGATCTCGTTATCATCGATGGTATCAGCGGTACAGTACTAATAAATCCTGATAGAAAAATTGAGCTTTTTTACGAGAGAAAACAAAAAGAAGTAAAACGCTATTACTCCTCACTCGGCAAACTTAAAAATGCACCTACCAGATCAATAGATGGTATTGACGTTGAGCTTATGGCGAACATTGAGTTGCCTAATGACTTTGAAACGGTTAGAAACGTCGGCGCAAAAGGCGTAGGTTTATATAGAACGGAATTTCTTTATATGAATCGTGAAACACCGCCTGATGAAGAAGAACACTTTGATACATACATGGAAGTACTTAAAGCCTTACGTGGATTGCCATTAACCATTCGTACTCTTGACCTAGGCGCTGATAAACAAGTCGATGGCGCAGGAAAACAGGGCGGCCCGGTTAAATCCAACCCGGCATTGGGTTTGCGTGCTATTAGATTGTGTTTGAAAGAACCAGAATTGTTCAAGCCGCAATTACGCGCCATGTTACGGGCGTCTGCTTTTGGTCCAGTACGGATTATGATCCCGATGCTCACTAACACTCAGGAAATGCAACAAGTGTTGCAAATGATTGATGATCTGAAAGTCGGGCTTGAAGCTGAATCAATTGAGTATGATTCAGAAATTGAGATTGGTGGCATGATTGAAGTGCCTGCTGCTGCAGTTTGCGCAGACATTTTTGCAAAAAAACTGGATTTTCTTTCCATTGGTACAAACGATTTAATTCAATACACTATGGCGATTGATCGGGTAAATGATGAAGTGAATTATTTATATGACCCTTTGCACCCTGCTGTATTACGCTTGATACAAACAACGATCAAAGCCGGGGAAAAAGCTAACATTCCTGTCGCAATGTGTGGTGAGATGGCAGGCGAAATAGAGAACACGCAATTATTACTTGGCTTAGGCTTAAGAGAATTTAGTGTACACCCGGCATCTTTGCTTGAGGTAAAGAAAATTATTAACGAGACAAATATTGGTGAATTGAAAGATTTAACAGAAAGAATACTCGAGGCTACTAGCGGCGCCGAAATAAAAATACTGCTTCAAGAATTACAATTAGAAATCAATTAACCGTTTCATTTCTCATATCACAACACAGTTTTAGCTTTGCGTTGCAAGCACTGATAGACTCTCATCCATAAACTCAGGTATTAATTATGGACGAGATAACCACACAACAAGAAACCGAACCAACTGCTGTCGATTCATTACATGAAGCGCTAGATCAAGATAATCTTGAGCAAGCTCGTGAGGCGATTGCTTCACTACATCCATCAGAAATTGCCGATGTTATTGAAAGCAGGCCTAGTCGTGAGCGTGAAGAAGTCTGGGAATTAGTTGATTCTGAACTTGAAGGCGATGTTCTTTCGCATATGCAAGATGCAGTTCGAACAGAGCTTCTTGAAAACATGCATCCGGCTGAAGTTGCCGATGCAACTAAAGATCTTGATGCGGATGATATCGCAGACATTTTGCAGGATCTTCCCGAAGATGTTGCTGACAATGTTCTTCTATCGATGGATGAACAACACCGTCAACGATTGGCATCAATATTAACTTACCCGGAAGACACTGCCGGCGGCTT
>JBFIIJ010000455.1:0-1888 GCA_041601315.1 Gammaproteobacteria bacterium | reverse complement strand
GGGTCATTATTGCGAAATCCTTTCTTAGCAACAGCCATTCCCAAGCTACCGACAGTAGAACGACTCCTTACCGGATCATATATCTGATTATTGAATGCGCTATAAGTAAATGTAGGAGCAATAACAGTGCCCTCATCTCCTACTGCATCAATTAACAGATCAACAATTGATTCAACGGAGCCATCCATTTTACCTAATGCGAGTAAATTGCTATGTACTAATAGTTTATCTCCCTTAATTACATTTGCGCTTTCCAATAATTCCGAAAACTGTTTTCTTGTTATTCTTTTAATTATTTCTTTACTCTTTTTTTCAAAAGTTCAACCAGCGCTGTGTAATCAACTTTACCGTTAGAAGTAAACAACATATTATTCAAATGGATATATTTTCTAGGTATTGCATAGTGTGCAAGATATTTAGAAAAATGGTTTTTTAATTCAATTTCTTCAATTTCCTTGCCATCAGTTGTAGTGTAAAAAAGTAATATCATCTGACCAAATTCTTCATCATTCATGCTAGCCACTGCGGCTTCGGACAATCTAGTTAATAATTGAGCAACTTCTTCAACTTCGTCAGGGCTGACTCTGAAACCCATTGATTTAATCATCTTATCAATACGACCATGAAAATAGATATATCCATCATCATCTTTAGAAACCAGATCTCCTGATTTAACAATTATTTCAGGTAAGCCACCAATGAGTTTATTTTTAATAGAAATATACTTTGCTTTTGTTAATTCAGGTTGATTAAGATATCCATAATTAACGAAAAGCCCTCTGTGATATAATTCGCCTTTAACTCCTTTTGGACAATCACTACCATCTTCATTAAGAATTAAAATTTCTACGCCGGGAACAGCTTTACCTATAGAACCAGGTCTTTTGAATATTTCACTAAAAGGTAGATAGCAGCTTCTAAAACTTTCTGTCAAACCATACATAATGATTATTTCAGCACCCCTAAAAAATGAAGTTAACTTTTTTAAAGTTAATTCACTATGAACGCCGCCAGCAGTAGTGATGTATCTTAAATATGGAAACTCTATATTTTTACCAATAAAACGTTCATGCAACAATTTTGGCCAAAAGGAAGGAACAGCGGCAAAGCCGGTGACTTTTTCGTCTATTAATAGTTCTAAAAATTTATTTGGCAATAAATAATCATGGAATACTATTCTGGATGCATTCGTTAATGTTGTCATAAGCTGATTTAAACCATAATCAAAGCCCAATGATAAAATAGAAGCTGTTACATCATTTTTTCCTATTTTCAAGTAATCACTGACTACCCTGCCTCCATCAGTCAATGTTTTATGTGGGACTATGACCCCTTTCGGTTTACCTGTTGAGCCTGATGTATAGATAAAGCAAGCAATATCACTTGAAATAGATTCCATTTTTAGCTCAATATTTTTTACATCGTCATCAAGATTACTTAATAGCCCTTGACTATTTATTTCTATTTTCTTTGTATCACGCTCATTAATAATCTCTTCAACACTTTCAAGTCTTTTTTTATTACCAATAAGGCAGGCAGCATTAGAATCTGCCAACTGATGGTGAACTTGATGATTTTTCAAGAGTGGATTGATAATTGTGAAAACACCACCTGCTAAAGCGACGGCTAGTATACTAATTGCCTGCTCTATTCCATGCTCAGCATAAATCGCTACACACTCTCCTTTTGCTAAACCCAAGCTTTTAATAGTTTTTGCTATATCTGACGCTCTATCATGTACATCTACCCATGTAAGTCGAATATCTTTATCTACAAAAGCTACATTAGCACTATTTACTTTTACCGCATTTATGAGCAAGTCTGAAATTGTATAACTCATAACTTTTGTCTTTTTTTCATATTATTAACACAAGAAAGTATATTGTTT
>JBFIIJ010000454.1:0-1888 GCA_041601315.1 Gammaproteobacteria bacterium | reverse complement strand
TCGCGGCGTGCTTCGGTTAAGCGTTTACGAAAATAACGATAACCTTTTTCATCTATCCATGGATAAATTTCAGGCCAGTTATCAAGTCGTTTTTGATGAATTTTTGGTGCAAACAATTCAGTTAAAGATGAACTTGCAGCTTCTTCCCATGGCGCACGACGAGCAAAATTTAAATAGGCATCAATTGCAAACCGTACACCCGGTAAAACATGTTCATAAGAAAGTGTTTCTTCTCTTGTTAACCCAACAGCTTCTGCTAATTGCAACCAGGCTTCAATACCACCTTCTTCACCTTCAACGCCATCATGATCAATAATACGTTGTACCCATTTACGACGTGCATCGCGGTCAGGGCAGTTCGCCATGATAGCAGCGTCCTTTATTGGAATCGTTGTTTGATAATAAAAACGATTGGCTACCCAACCTTGCACTGCTTCTTTATCAAGGCCACCTTCATTCATCAATAGATGGAAATCATGATTAATATGATAGTATTTTTCCTTGGCGCGAAGTTGTGCTTCAAATTCTTCGCGAGTCCATGGTGTTTGATCGTCTGACATTAACTCATTCCTCAATTATTTATATATGAATATCCATCCCATCGTACGACACTTCTATTCCAGCTTCATTTAACTGTTGTCGTTCAGGTGAATCTTCATCGAGTATTGGATTAGTGTTGTTGATGTGGATCAAAATCTTGCGAGGTTTCTCAAGACTACTAAGCGTGTCTTTAATTCCACCTTTACTAGATTGATCAAGGTGGCCCATCTCACTGGCTAATTTGTCACTAATGCCATGACGTGACATTTCATCATTGGTCCAAACTGTACCATCAACCAACACAACATCGGCATTGGCCATATATTCATATACATGATCTTCAATCACGCCTAAACCCGGCGCATAAAAAAGGTTCTTGCCGGTAGACGTATCTTCAACTTTATAGCCGACATTATCACCAGGAACCGTATTGTGTCTGTGAGGAGAATAGGGAGGCGCTTCACTTTTAAGTGGTACCGCAGTGAATATTAAATTATCTGCTTTTGGAATAGTAAAAGGGACTTGTTCAGTGCTGACTTCATGCCAATTTACGCCACGAAAATGACCCAAGATATTAAAAATCGGGTAACCCGTCGTCATATCTTCATAAACACTTTCAGTACAATAAACATCCCAGGGTTTATCGTGTTCGCGAAGAATGATAAGACCGGTAGAGTGATCAATTTGACCATCGCATAAAATGATAGAGCAAATACCGGTATCTCGAACCTGACGAGCAGGTTGTAACGGTGGAAAAGATTCAATTTGAGCACGAATATCGGGTGATGCATTAAATAAAACCCAATCTACTCCATTTCCACTGACGGTAATTGAAGATTGTGTCCGTGCAGAACTTTTTATTGTGCCTTTGCGTAAGCGGCTGCAGTTATCACAGTTACAGTTCCACTGAGGGAATCCACCGCCTGCGCCAGTTCCTAAAAGATGTATGTGCATAGTTATTTACTGTTTCGTTATTATTATTAGAACGGAATCATAAGCGAGATAGCATTTGAGAGCGAATTTTGACTTCGCCATCTATCAAGCATGAACTGAGAGACGGTTGTTACCGAAACTCAGATCAAGAATTCCATTTATTTTAGTGTAGCTATGCTTATTTGTTGTTGATATACATTGTTACTTCAAAACCGTAACGGATATCGCTGTATTCAGGTGTCGACCATTTCATAATAATTCTCCTAACTTTTAATAGTGATATATGTCTGACAGAGCGATAATCATGCCATCACTATTTTAAAATAAATTAAGATTATAAAATATAATAAAATCATATAAATAAAGTAGATAGTTAAAGTAAATAATAGATATTATTTTGGTTTATTATATGCTG
>JBFIIJ010000453.1:0-1888 GCA_041601315.1 Gammaproteobacteria bacterium | reverse complement strand
TGATTACGCGCTAAGGCTAACGCCAGTGCAGAACCCCATGAACCAGCTCCGAGTACTAATACTGACTGTGCTGTCATAAAATGCTACACCTTATATTAGTTTAATGGGTCGTGCCTGTTTCAGGCTGTTGCTCTTTTTGTTGCTGCTGCACATACAAAGCATCAAAGTTTACCGGCGAAAGTAAAAGTTGAGGAAAACCGCCTCGTGTCACAATATCTGAGACAGCTTCGCGCGCAAATGGAAACAAGATGTTCGCGCAGACTGTTCCTAACATTCGCTCAATAACATCATCTGGAATATTTTTTATAAAGAATACACCTGCCTGATTAATCTCAACCAGATAGGCCGTCTTGTCTTCAAGCTTAACAGTCAAGGTAATGGATAACACAACATCAAAAAGATGTTCACCAATAGGCGTCGCTTCATTAGTCATGTGCATATCAACAACAGGCTTCCATTCCATTTTAAATACTTCGGGCGAATTTGGTGTTTCAAATGAAATATCTTTTACATAGACCTTTTGAATCGAAAACTGCGCTTCAGTCTGTTCTTGCAAATTGTCTTCTTTGTCAGCCATGACTGTTATTTAGCGCCTTTCGTTAAAGGTAAATTTGCTTGCTGCCAGGATAAAATCCCGCCCTTTAAACAGTATACTTTTTCAAAGCCTTCGTTCATCAATTTGCGGGCTTCTTTAATAGAAACTGAGCCGCTGGTACAACAAAAAATCACACCTTTATCTTTATATTTTTTCAATTTATCAACTTGATTGGCGAGATCAGTGAGATTGATATGTATTGCATCAATAATATGTCCGCTCTCAAACTCCTTTTGTGAACGAATATCGATAACCTGTGCATCTTCGCGATTGATTAAACGCGTGACATCGTCAGGCAGTAATAATTTAACGCCACTCAAAATATCACCATAAAAATTCCACACCAGCAACATCAGGATAGAAAGTAACAGCGAAAATAAAAATAAGTGATTGGCGACAAATTCGGGGAATCGTTCCATTAAATAATCTCTTCTCTAGGCAATATTTTAGTAGGCTGAATGATACGTTATATCGTCGAGTGAAAAAACAATTCAATTGGAATATTGATTTGGCTCATATCCATCTGAAAGCTCCGCAAGAATAGATAAGCGCCTAACTTTCATGCTAAGATTCGCGCACACTAAAACTGAAACTTAACGGGTTATAAACTCATTATTATCAAGCCCTTTTGTCTATTTATATTGCATAAAAAAACTGCAGTCGCCGCCGTCACTCCAATTTCCGCTAAAATCAGTCTCGATTATCAAAATATCCAATGCCAGTGACACATAAGCCAACAATATTGATCGTCCTTGATGGTTGGGGGCACACGGATAATACCGTGTATAACGCGATATATTCTGCCCATAAACCAAACTGGGATAAAATCTGGTACAAATATCCACACACCCTGATAAGTGCATCAGGCATAGATGTTGGCCTGCCCGCAGCACAAATGGGCAATTCGGAAGTCGGTCATATGAATATCGGCTCAGGTCGAATTGTTGATCAGGAATTCACTCGAATTACACGAACCATTGATGATGGTAGTTTTTATGACAACGAAACCCTAAAAGCAGCATTCAAAAGTGCTGCGGATAATAACAAAGCGGTGCATTTACTAGGATTACTGTCTCCCGGTGGCGTACATAGTCATGAAGATCACATTTTTGCGTTAATGGAAATGGCTGCCAAATGTAATGTCAGACAGCTTTATCTGCACGCCTTTCTGGATGGCCGCGATACACCACCAAAAAGTGCAGTGGAATCTATCCACAAAGCCCAATTAAAAATGAAGGAGCTTGGTATAGGCCGTTTCGCCTCATTGATCGGGCGATATTTTGCCATGGATCG
>JBFIIJ010000452.1:0-1896 GCA_041601315.1 Gammaproteobacteria bacterium | reverse complement strand
CTGTTCTACTGCATCATAGGATTTTGCCACATTAAATTTAAATTTCTTGTTGGCAATAAGATCAATTAAAGTATTTTGTCGCTCTACACTCGATGCACGTTCAGGAGCAATTTTAATAATTTCTTTTATTATAACGAGTTCTTTTTCATGGTTGTTTTCTACCCTTGCCGTATTTGCTTTCTCAAGCAGAGGCAGAATTTCTGATAGGCTTTCAATCTTGTTTGATAGTTCAATAGCTTCATCTGATTGATTATTGAGCATCAATGCATTTCTAATTTGCATATCAGCACTCTTAAAATCATCAGCAGCAAACGCTTCTTGTGCTTTTGATAAGGCTTCAGTGAATTGCTTTTGACTATCAACAATAATTTCTTCGGCAAGTTGTGTTGCTTCACCAAGTTTAAGGTACGCATTTGAATATTCAGCACGACTAAATTTAGACAGCGCTTCACCTTTTAATGAAATCAGTTTGTCAAAACGTCGTTTATCCCATTTTGCAAGATCTATTTTATTTAGTTCTGGCTGAATGTTGTTTTCATAATTGCTTAATAAATCAATATACGACTGTCGTAGTTCATCACTTGAAATGTTATTTGATTGCGTAATGTTGTCAGTTACTAAACTCTTGTCCTTTTCACTAACAAAATTAGGATGCGCGGATTCAGTTTCTTTAAAACTAATCTTAAAAAATATTACAAAAACACTGACAAGTGAAATAGTAATAATAGTGAAGGTTAAAGCGAGATAGCCTTTGCGTTTATTTGCTTTAGCTTCTGCAATTTTATGTTCAAGCATTACAGCGTATCAATATGTTAAAGAACCGTGCCTGGAGTCGATTCTTGCTCATAGATACGTTTTAGAAATTCTCTCCATTGGGTAAATTGCTCCTGTATGTTACCTGTCAATTCAACAGTTTCTTCCTCATAAGAAACGACTTGTGGTGCTAATTCAATATTAATTGACTCACCTAATTCGTCTATTGCATCTTTATGTAATTTAGCTTCATCCTGAGACTTAAAGCTACTTGATAACATCCATGCAGCGGCAACACCACTGGCAACGGCAGCAGTCGCAAGTGTAGGATCTGGACCACCGTAGCTTGTTCTATTATTGGAAGAGGTCACAGCAGCTGCTATTGCCAGCCCAACCAATAAAACACCACCGATTGCTTTCATGACACCTTCGGTTTCTGCTTGTTCACGTAATTGCTTTTCTGTAAAGCTGGCTTCTTGCCACTTTAAATAACTGTCATCCATACGCTGAGAAAATGAAGCATAGTTCTGTTGTAAATTATCAACAAACAACTGTTCTCTCACCCGTATTGCAGTCACACGCTGAAGCATCGGATCATTATCGCTAGGTTTTGCTACCAGCTTTATATAGTTGTTATCTGTATTCATGTATTCCATAAAAGCAGCATCGTTAAAACTCGCACCAAATCTTAGATCAGCAATATATTTCAAATCACCTAATTCTGAAGGCTTTTGTTTTCTTAATGCGTCAATGATTTCATCAGCCGCTTTTTTAAAAACAGGATCATAAGGGTCGCTACCTTTACTTCTATAATTTTTATAGAAACCTTCTTGCACTTCATGTTCAAAAGAATCACTAAGCCATTGCTTACCACTAATATCAATCACAGTCAGATCAAACTTAACATCTTCTCCATCAGATTCCTTAATCTTACCGAGTACATATAAATCACCCGATGCTGTTTTATCCGGCGTAACACGAACTGCTCCAAAGGCATTGCTATTATCGAGCGCTTGTTTCAGTTTAAAAGCAAATCGATTTGCTTCGGCTCGTCTTAGTTCAGGCCACACTCCTTCTTCTTCATAGTTTTTATCATTCTCAGACAAACCCGCATCAAAAACAGGAATGACAACATCCAGTTTG
>JBFIIJ010000451.1:0-1910 GCA_041601315.1 Gammaproteobacteria bacterium | reverse complement strand
ATCCCGCTTTAGAAAAAACTTCAATTGATGCAGAGCTGCAATATTCAACTGAAATTATTAGTTTGTTCGATAAAATTGTAGAGCCACTGCGAATAAGGGTAGAAAAAACGTACTCTGCGCCTTTTGCAACGCATGCTTATAGTAAAGAAACAATTGAGTTAGAAGATGGTAAAACCGAACGCGATTATCCGCGCTTACTTTATGGTGGTGCACATCTACAAGATTCGAAAACCGATCGTATCAGCGATATTATTAAAATAAGTTTTACAGGTTTATTAAAAGGCCTTGTTGTCTGTTTATTTATTATAAGCGCGTTTATTTTCTGGCGATCGAAACAATTAAAGCTCAGTTTTAAATCACATCTCTTGACAATCTTAAAGGGTAAAACAGATATTCCCTGGTTAATTATTTTCTCTACCTTTAGCTTCATGATCTTAATTATATTCGTTAGTGCTGAACTTTCCTTGAAATATCATATTTTTGGAACAGATAAAGTCGGCATGGATGTGTTTTATCAATCACTAAAAAGTGTACGCACAGGATTATTAATTGGCACATTAACGACTTTAGTGATGTTGCCATTTGCGGTTCTACTTGGTGTGATGGCGGGTTATTTTCGTGGTTGGATTGATGACGTTATTCAATATTTATATACCACCTTAAGTTCAATTCCCGGAGTATTGCTGATTGCGTCAGCTGCATTAATGCTGGAAATCTATATGGCAAAACATGCGGCAGAATTCAGCAGTCTTGTAGCACGAGCTGACCTGCGATTATTATTTTTATGTATGATTCTGGGTATCACCAGTTGGACAGGTTTATGTCGTTTACTACGAGCAGAAACATTAAAGCTTCGTGAAGTCGATTACGTTCAAGCTGCACAGGCCTTTGGTGTTAGTCACCTGAGTATTATGCTGCGTCATTTATTACCTAATGTTATGCATATTGTCATGATATCTGTTGTTCTTGATTTTAGTGGTCTGGTACTAGCCGAAGCGGTATTGACCTATATTAATATTGGTGTCGATCCAAGTATGGAAAGCTGGGGTAATATGATTAATAGCGCACGTTTGGAGTTAGCGCGTGAGCCTATTGTTTGGTGGTCGTTAGCTGCAGCGTTTGTTTTTATGTTGGCATTGGTCTTGTCAGCAAACTTATTTTCCGATGCAGTTCGAGATGCATTCGACCCACGAGTTAATGAAGGCTAGATAAAAAATATGTCGAAATCAAATGTTCAATTACCAACTGATAGATTACCTTCTATCAAAGTTGCAGCAATGCCTAAGGATACGAACTCTGGCGGCAGTATTTTTGGTGGTTGGATTATGTCGCAGATTGATATTGCCGCAGCAATACCTGCTTTGGAACGAGCAAAAGGGCGGGTGGCAACAGTAGCGGTCAATTCAATTGAGTTTCATCAACCTGTTTTCGTTGGTGATGTAATCAGTTGTTATGCGGATATTGTAAAAACAGAGAAAACTTCAATTACGGTTAAAGTTGAAGTTTATGCAGAACGTAATCCTGCAAATAAAGAAATAGTTAAAGTTACCGAAGCAGAATTGACCTATGTTGCTTTGGATGAAAATCGAAAACCAAGATTATTACCGGAAATATAAACTGATATGTCTGATACATTATTAGAAATAAATAATTTAACCACCAGCTTTGGTAAAGGTGAAAACAGAGTTGATGTAGTTGATGATGTCAGTTTTAAAATCGATAAAAGTGAAACATTTGTTTTACTCGGTGAATCTGGCAGTGGTAAATCATTAACGGCGTTATCCATCATGCGTTTGTTGCCTTCTGCTGCAAGTATTAACGGCGGGCAGGTTCTATTAAATGGTCAGGATCTTTTTAAACTACCCGAAAATAAAATGCGTGATGTACGCGGCGCACAAATTGGCATGATT
>JBFIIJ010000450.1:0-1927 GCA_041601315.1 Gammaproteobacteria bacterium | reverse complement strand
GAATTTGTCATAACTATCCTGTCGCGGGCATAATCATTCCATCAATATTCTACTCTTAAATAAAAATTAATCTCGGAGAACCATTATGAAAGTGCAACTAACGACAACACTCGGTCCGATCACTATTGAACTAAATTCTGAAAAAGCACCTAAAACAGTCGCAAATTTTGTTGCCTATGTAGAAAGCGGTCATTATGACGGCACTATTTTCCACCGTGTTATTGAGGATTTTATGATTCAAGGTGGCGGTATGGATAAAGAGATGAGTTCTAAAAAGACAAATGCCTCTATCGAAAATGAGGCTAATAATGGATTGAAAAATGAATATGGCTCCGTTGCCATGGCTAGAACCAGTGATCCGCATTCAGCCTCAGCACAATTTTTTATTAATACCAGTGACAATGGTTTTCTGGATTTTACATCTGAAACTCAGGATGGCTGGGGTTACTGTGTTTTTGGTAAAGTCATTGAAGGTATCGAAGTCGTCAATAATATTGAAGAGAAACCAACGACAACACGAAATGGTCATCAGGATGTACCTGAAGAAATTATTGAAATCGAAAAAGCAGTCATGCTTGAAGAAGAAGAGTAAATTTCAGGTTAAATTTCTTTTTTCTAATTTCAAAAATAACAATGACTACCCTATTCGTTTCAGATCTTCATCTTAGTCATCAAAGACCGGAAAAGCTGAAGCTATTCAAAGCATTGTTATCTGGTCCGGCCAAAAAAGCAGATGCGCTCTATATACTGGGAGATCTATACGAGGATTTCTGGATTGGTTGTGACGATCAACTTCCACCTAATCCGGAAATCATCTCTGTCTTACGTGAATACTCGAATAATAAAAACACTCAATTATTCATTATGCGTGGCAATCGAGATTTCCATCTAAATAAAGAATTTGAAAATGAAACAGGCTGCACATTAATTAATGACCCAACTGAAATAGTTTTGGATGCTAAAAAAGTATTACTCATGCATGGCGATACACTATGTTCTGACGATGTAAAATATCAAAAGTGGCGGAAGTTTATTACTCATCCATTGGTTAAATGGATTTATTTCATTATGCCTTACGTTCTACGAAAACGAATCGCAAGAGATGTACGAAGTTATGCAGCAGATGCGGTACAAAAAAAATCGCCGGAAATTACTGATGTAACGCAACACACTGTAGAACAAATAATGAAGGGTTTTGCAGTCTCAACATTAATTCATGGTCATACTCATCGACAAGCGATACACGACGTAGATTTAGATGGCTCATCTGCACAAAGAATTGTTTTAGGTGATTGGTACGAAAAAGATTGTGTATTAATACACGATGAAACAGGTTTTAGATTTGAACGCGTTGAAGACTACATTAATGGTTAACACCCATAGCGTTCTCTAATATTCAACGGTTCGCGATAAGGTGAAATATATTACTCTACAACATATATTTCATATTCAGGAAAACCTGTCACACCAGGAAAAATATCTAACAATTCAGTATTACCAATTTTATTTAAAAACTGTGTATTATCAGCTGCATATATCGATGCTGAATAATAGCTTATTGCGACATTACCCTGTAAATCAGTAGCAATATAACCGTTAGAAAAGGTATTTTCTTCAACCGTTGGATAGTGATAAATAAATGACCTGCTTTCAGAATATGTATCACATATCGAACCAGTGTCGATGACTGGTTTGCGGCGATTTGTCGGAAAAGTGCTGTTATATTCTTCTAAAGTGGGTAAAGTTATTTCAGAGACACCATCATTTGCTGAAGCAGTAATTTGGTACAGCTCGGTTTCAAATTCATCATAATTACCAGAGGCATTATCACCAACAACCTCTTCATCTAACAATTTTTTATCCTTAAAATAGACGCCATTTCTTAAATCAAGATAATCTAATCCACTGTCTTCATATCTATCAATTT
>JBFIIJ010000449.1:0-1932 GCA_041601315.1 Gammaproteobacteria bacterium | reverse complement strand
GATATTTATCGAGAAGCAGCTAAACAAGCAGGAATAAATTACCCTTCTACAAATTATAAAACAGAAGGAGAGCATCGTGATGTCTGGTCATTAGAAGATAATGATCAATGTTTTAAAATGGGAGCTGATGCTTTTATAGATGGTCGACTTTTTGATCCTGATAAAATTATGGATTATTTATCCGGTTTTGAAGTTCACAATATGAAAGTTGATTTGAAAGAACTCAAAAAACTAAATAAATCCTAACGCCCCTTTTTTGTGCATTTGCACATTTTAACTGAATATTAATCTCTATATTGGTGCGTATCAGCATCATTAAAAATCTTAAAAAATCGCTGTAAGCCAATAAATACAAGGCATTCAAGATAATGGCAAGCTAGTTGCATTATCATGTTTATAAGTTAATACACTTGGGTATTACGTCAATGAAGACAACCTAAGTAGATCACGATACCAAAGATTGGGTATCAATTATAAAAGGACAAAGGCGTCCACCTACATACCATTGATGGTTTGTATGTGGGCGTTTTTTTTTAAAGATATTTAAATCGTTAGTATAGGAGTTAAGTCAATGAGTGCTACACAGGCATCATTTAAGATTTTTTCGTTTACCGGGAAGTTCAAGGTTCTACATTTAACCTGGTTTGCTTTCTTTCTTACGTTTGTAGTTTGGTTTAGTCATGCACCGTTGATGGCATCGATTCGTGAAACATTTGATCTAACAACACAGCAAGTAAAGATACTGCTTATTTTAAATGTGGCACTGACCATCCCGGCGAGAATCGTCATCGGAATGTTGGTCGACCATTTTGGCCCGCGTAAGGTTTATTCATCTTTATTATTTCTTTCGAGTTTTGCCTGTATTTTCTTTGCTACAGCAGAAAGTTTTGAAACACTGGCGATAGCCCGATTTATGTTAGGTTTTGTTGGAGCCGGTTTTGTTATTGGTATTCGTATGATTAGCGAATGGTTCCCGGCAAAACAGGTTGGCCTCGCTGAAGGTATTTATGGTGGATGGGGAAACTTTGGATCTGCGGCAGCAGCATTAACTTTACCAACGCTTGCTTTATTTTATGGTGGTGATGATGGTTGGCGTTATGCGATTGGAACAACCGGAATAATAATTTTTATTTATTCTTTTATTTACTTTAATACGGTGACTGATACACCGGAAGGTTCGACTTACTTTAAACCAAATAAAACTGGCGGGCTCGAAGTAACGAGCAAAGGAGATTTCTATTTTTATTTATTAATGAATATTCCTTTATATGCTGCGTTAGCAGTGTTGACATGGAAGCTTACGACGCTGGCATTATTAACGAGCAGTATTGCGACATTGATATATGTTGGTTTGATATGTGTTTACGCTTTTCAAACGTACAAAATATATCAAGTTAATGCGCATATTTTTAAAGAACCTGTTCCGGAAATTCTTAAATATAAATTTAAGCAGGTTGCGATTCTGGACCTTTCTTACATGGTAACCTTTGGTTCTGAATTGGCTGTTGTTTCAATGTTACCACTATTTTTTCTGGATACATTTGAAATTACACAGGCGACAGCAGGTATGTTGGCATCAGGTTATGCGTTTATGAATCTAGTCGCACGACCAACCGGTGGTTGGTTTAGTGATAAGTTTGGAAGAAAGAGAACATTGGTCATAGCGATGTGTGGTTTAGCGGTTGGTTATTTTTTCATGAGCCAGATTGACTCAGGTTGGGCTATTCCGCTTGCTGTGCTTGTTACGATGTCTTGTTCTTTCTTTGTTCAGTCTGGTGAAGGCGCTGTATTTGCCGTTGTTCCTCTGGTGCAAAGACGACTGACAGGACAAATTGCAGGTATGGCTGGTGCTTACGGAAATGTTGGTGCAGTTTGTTTTCTAACAATATATTCATTTGTAACACCACAAACGTTCTTTTTGGTGATTGCAGG
>JBFIIJ010000448.1:0-1950 GCA_041601315.1 Gammaproteobacteria bacterium | reverse complement strand
GCTTCAATATTTTTTCGCCATTGATGTTGTACGTAGAGATAGCGTAAGGCAATTGCACCAACAATGGCTGAAATACCCATTGAACGTAATAGAAAGAGAGCATGTAAATCCCGTGTTGGTATCATAGTGTTCGGATAAACATATAACGACCACCAGGCTAATTCTGAAATAATAAATGCAACTAAAAGTATAATTAGGTAACTAAGCGTTGCAGCGCGTTTTTCCGTGAGACTGGCAAAATATTTTCTAAGTATGCAGAGCAAGCCAACACAGCTTAATGAAATCCACTGAACAAACAGAGAATTCATTGCCAGATCAAAAATGATATCTCGTGAGTAAATCGGCAGTGCAAGTGATAAGACTATGGCGAGTAGTTCGGCACTTAAAACAACAACAAACAAGACATCGACGCTGCAGAAATTTGGCAGGAAACTGCTTTTATCTTGTTTGTTTAACTTTGGCATCTGAAAATCGTTATACTATCGTTTGTTGAAAATTAGACACTATCATTACGTTATGACATCAAAAAATACTGAGAAACCCTGGGGCGGGAGATTTACGGCTCCTACCGATAAATTTGTTGAGATATTCACAGAGTCGGTCTCCTACGATCAACGCTTGGCTCATTATGACATTATGGGCTCGATAGCTCACGTCCGCATGTTAGCAAAGGTGAGTGTTATCACTAAAAAAGAAAGCGAGTTGATTATTGATGGTTTGGAGATAATTGAAAACGACATCAATTCTGGGCAGTTTCAATGGTCGACCAAGCTCGAAGATGTACATATGAATATTGAGACCGCGTTGGTAAAAGGTATCGGTGATGTGGGTAAAAAATTACATACCGGTAGATCGAGAAACGATCAGGTCGCAACCGATATAAGATTGTATTTGCGTGATGAAATTGACCTGGTTTGCGAAAAGCTCAATGAAACACTAAAAGCCTTGGTAAAGCTCGCCTCAGAGCAATATGACACCATTATGCCGGGTTTTACGCATATGCAATCGGCGCAGCCGGTTACTTTTGGCCATCATATTCTGGCCTGGTCTGAAATGTTGTTGCGAGACCGAGCACGTCTTATAGATTGCCGAAAAAGACTTAATGTATTGCCTTTGGGCGCTGCCGCGCTTGCCGGTACGAGCTATCCTATAGATAGAGAATATGTCGCAAAACAACTCGGTTTTGACGGTGTGACGCAAAATTCACTGGATTCTGTTAGTGACAGGGATTTTGCTATCGAGTTTTGTGCGGCGGCAAGTTTGATCATGATGCATTTATCCCGATTTTCTGAAGAGTTGATTCTATGGATATCTCAGTCGAATGGCTTTATTGATATGGGTGATGCTTGGTGCACGGGTTCATCCATTATGCCGCAAAAGAAAAACCCCGATATTCCCGAGTTAGTTAGAGGTAAAACAGGCCGTGTTTATGGTGATCTGATGGCGTTACTGACATTAATGAAAGGACAACCTTTAGCTTATAACCGTGATAACCAGGAAGATAAGGAAAGCCTGTTTGATGCAATTGATACGGTAAAGATGTGCCTGATTGCCTATACTGGATTGATACCGACTATTACAGTTAATAGAGAAGCCATGTATGAGGCAGCGGCATCAGGTTTTGCAACAGCGACTGACCTTGCTGATTATTTAGTTGTGAATGGACTCGCTTTTAGAGATGCACATGAAGTGGTAGGCAAAACAGTTCAATTTGCGATTCAGCAGGATAAAACCTTATCAGAATTAACCTTGCCTGAACTTCAACAATTCAGCGATGTCATCAATGAAGATGTCTTTTCAGTATTGGAACTGGAAGGATCTGTTGCCGCCAGAAACCATGTTGGTGGTACAGCGCCAGAACAGGTTAAGTTGGCTATTAAACACCTTAAAAAACGTATTAACGAATGATGTGGATATCGAATAAATGAAATTACTTTTTAAATTAATTTT
>JBFIIJ010000447.1:0-1964 GCA_041601315.1 Gammaproteobacteria bacterium | reverse complement strand
GCTTCTTTTTCTTTTGCTATATCTCGATTAAGTTTAGGACCGTAATCCAACTGTGTTGTCCATTGACCTTCCCATCCTTGTTCAGGAACGCTATACCAACGCCAAAGTTCCTTACCTGTTTCAGCATCATAAGCAGCCATAAATCCACGTAAGCCATGCCCACCGCCAGAAAAACTACCAACAGATAAAACCTGTTCTCCATCTTTTTCCTGTTCAAGATGTAAGCCGTATCCTGCGCCAGTGATTCCTATGTAAACAACACCATCGTAAACTTGAGGCGCCAGATTAGCGCTATAACCTGTTTGACCAGTTTGAGTCGCTCCCTCAAATTCTTTTACATTAATGACCGCTTTTATGACTTCTGCTTCACCAGCTGAGGTATCGGTAATGGCTTTGTCCCAGATAATATTGCCGTTCATTTGGTCCAAAGCTATCAAACGACCATCAATCGTCACTGTATAAACTTTTCCATTTGCTATTGCGGGACCACGATTAGCAGGTCCACAGCAAAAATTATCGCTTTTAAGTTGATGTTGATAACGCCATTTTTCCTTTCCCGTTATAGCATCTAGTGCAACAACATCATTGAAAGGCGTTGTGATATACATTATTCCGTTTTGTACTAACGGATTTGTTTGAAAAGTACTCTTTATTCCTGTTTTATATTTCCAGGCAAGCTTTAATTTATTTACATTGTTACGATTAATTTGTTTCAGAGAACTGTAACGCTGATTGTTATATTCTCCTCCATATAATGACCATTCATCATTGTTATCAGCTCCCGCGAAAGTTGAAGTTGATATTAAAAAGGTTAGTCCAGATATGATATGTTTTATTAAATTCATTGATTTCTCAGAAGTATAAGTTTGTTAAAGTGTAACTGAGAAACAAGATTCATTGAAATAGAGTCATTAATTTATGCAAAGTCGTAGTGTTTTTCTTTTGCCTGTTGGAGCAGTATTAATTTCTGTTGTCGCACTGCTTTATCCGACGTCGCTGACAAATTATGATAAGGCAATCGTGCCGCTGTTAGGTCTGGTTATGTTTTCTATGGGCATGACATTAAAACCGGCTGATTTTAAACGCGTATTGGAACAGCCTGTATTAATATTCATCGGTGTTTCTTTGCAATATATCCTCATGCCATTAATTGCATGGATCTTATCTATAATATTAAATTTACCTGTTGAATTAGCTACAGGGCTAATTTTACTTGGTGCTTGTCCGGGAGGAACTGCTTCAAATGTAATCTGTTTTTTGGCACGAGCTAATGTGGCTTTATCAATTTCTTTAACAGCTGTTTCTACTTTGTTAGCAGCAGTTTTAACACCTTTGATTACGTTCTTCTATGTTGATCAAAGTGTCGATGTGCCAGTATTTGACATGATGAAGAGCTTGTTTTTGATTGTTATCTTTCCAGTTTTATCGGGTGTCCTGATCAATGCCTATTTTCAACAACGACTTATTAAGATTAAATCTTTTTTACCACTGGTTTCTGTATTATCAATTATTTTTATAATTGGTGTGATCGTTGCGAAGAATCAGTCTCAATTAACTGAACTAGGATTGATATTATTTTGTGCTGTTGTTTTGCATAATCTATTTGGTTTGATTACAGGTTATAGTATTCCAAAGTTGATGGGCTATGACGAAACAATTTGTAAAACATTATCTATTGAGGTTGGAATGCAAAATTCAGGTCTGGCCGTTGTTTTGGCAAATCAATATTTTTCTGTTGTGGCTGCATTACCCGGCGCGTTATTTAGTGTTTGGCATAATATAACAGGTTCAATCTTAGCTGCGTTCTGGTCTAAGAATGATGATTAAACAAAAATATTTTAAAGTTTTTTGTTTGTTTATATTTTTGTTAAGTGTTGGTTGCTCTAGAAATGACAATTCATACTTTCCACTAAATAAAGGACTTAAGTGGCAATACGATGTCGCATTAGTAACGCGAGACGGCT
>JBFIIJ010000446.1:0-1975 GCA_041601315.1 Gammaproteobacteria bacterium | reverse complement strand
GCAGCTAAAAACTAATTCATTGGATAAAGATTTGAGCGAGGAGATAGCTTCTTTATTAGATGATATTTTGCCGCTTACAAATGAACTATATGAAGAATGTATAAAGAAAGGTTATTCACATCATTTTGCTAGCCTAGTTGCTAGACAAGGCTATAAAATATTTTCAGTAATTAAGCATGTCTTGGTTTTAGAAAATGACGATCTAGTTAAACCAAAATTAATTATTGATATAGAAACAAAAGATAAAGCAGCAAACTTAAGGTATAGGAATGTCTATGCAGAACTATTAAAAGGTAGCAGCACGAAACGAATTTCGGTCAAATCAACTGAAGAATCGGTAATAACTCAACCAAGACGAATGGAAATTATTGCCACAACTAATTGGGAAATTCTTGAATATAATTTATGGACAAGACTATGGGGATACCTTCCATTGAAATCATCAAAAGGAACAATTTTAGTTGGCCGATATAGTTCTCTATTAGCCGAAACAGTATCATCTCTTGCTAGAAGTGGTTTTGCTATTAAGAAATTAAATAATCCAAATATTTCACCTGAAGAAATAGATCAAGAAGTATTAGAATTCCTCAAAATAAATATTTCTTCCATTTTAAGTATGAGATTAGCTAAATATTTAAATGAAAGTAAATTAAAATTAATTCAAGATTATTATGTAAACAATACCGTTGCGGATTTGGCTTTATATTTTTCCGCAAAAAAATATTGGAATAAAAAAGTTAATTATTTTCATAGTGTTAATGTGAGAGCTGTATGCCATACATTTATTGTGGGCCCTATATGGCATGCATTTTCAGAAGTTATGAGAGAAAACAACATATTGATTTGTAGTTTTCAGCATGGGCATGGTCGTGAATTTTTCCAAGGACATGAGTTCGCAAGTACATTTAAGGAAGAAACTGGTAGTGATTTATATTTTTGTTATTCAAAGGAAGCAGAAAAATTTTCTAACAGCAATAAATATGGTATATCAGAGATTTGTCCAGTTGGTTTGCCCAATGCATATACACGTAAACATAAACATGTAGTTCCTGGGCTGTGCAAAGCAGAAATAATGTATGTTTCTACTTCCATTCATTCGTCACATTCGCAATCTTTGTTGACGGCAACATGGTCTGAAACAAAAAAAACAGAACACGAAGTAAATATAATTGAAAAAGTACTTTCGAAAGTACCCCATAGTTGCATATATAAACCTTATCCGGTCTCTTTATATCCGGACAATAATGAAATTAAAGAAAGTGTTAATAAAAGCAATAATATTATTTACTTTGAAAAAGATTTTGATGTTTCATTTGTTAAAAATCACGCAAAAATACTGATAACTTCGAGAGCAACCAGTACTCTTGGGTGGTGTTTAGCCTCGTCGCTTCCAGTTGTATTTATTAATTATTCAAGTCAAATGCCTGTAAATGATGATTTTAAAAAAGACATAAAAAAATCATTGTTTTACTTTGAAGGTGACGAAGAAATGTTTTTTGAAAACTTGCGTAATTTTTTACAAAAACCTATGGAAGATATTTATAGACAATGGGGATTGATGTCTGAAAGCAGAAATAATTTGTGGGTGAAATATTTTTCATTAGATGGGATAGGGCGTAAGTCATTAGCAGGTTCAAGAGCAGCGTCAATAATTAAATCAAATATCAACAAGGGTTATTCATGAAATCAAACTTACTTTCAGAGCTTATAGAAATACTTGAAGCTCCAAATCAACGCTTTTCTCATTATCAGGTGCTGCCTAAGATGTTAGTCAGTAACTTTCCAGAGCTTGTAAAAATTAATTATCAAATTGGGCAGTTGTCACTAGATGAGCCAAGGTTAAACTGGCTATTGAAAGTTATAGACAGTGATGTTGAAAATGTAGTCGAAATTGGGGCAAGCTTAGGTTATTTTTGTCTTTCTCTATCT
This sequence comes from Gammaproteobacteria bacterium, assembly GCA_041601315.1. Taxonomy (GTDB): domain Bacteria; phylum Pseudomonadota; class Gammaproteobacteria; order Eutrophobiales; family Eutrophobiaceae; genus UBA7359. Next base: position 46 of record JBFIIJ010000446.1, on the reverse strand, counting down.
TGCGAACATGGAATGTCAGCAAAAGGATTTGAGCCTTTATCAATAT
>JBFIIJ010000445.1:0-1989 GCA_041601315.1 Gammaproteobacteria bacterium | reverse complement strand
TATAATTATTTTGCTCCTTGTGTTGTAAGTTGATATAGTTCAACAGTCTAATAACGTAATATTGCCGGAATTATAAGTTTGGCTGGTCATTACATATTGAAAGATATGTTAAGTATATGAATAATAAATGATTATTTGTGATAAATAAGTCAATAAAAATTAAATGGGGAGGAACGCACAGTTTTTTTATTGTGCTTTCTTTGCTATTCCTAAGTGATTTAGTTATGGCTGGGCCATTAGGCTTGCCTGACTCTGCTCGTCCTGGAGCCGTCCGTCCACAACCGGAAGTATTGCCTGAAAAGTCTGAAGTGCCAGAAGGTGATATCGTTGATATTCCCGCTGTTATTGATCGTCCGTTTGATATTGAAGAAGGTCCATTTGTTGCCGTCAAAGAATTCCGATTGTTAGATGCTGAGGATATGCCTAAATATGGCGTTAATATCGAAGAAATCCAAAATTCGATCCTCGAAAAATTCAAACAAGAACAACCCGAACAGGGTTTTAGTATTGGTAATTTACAAGAGATCGCTGACGAAGTGACGCGCTATTATCGTGCTAAAGGTTTGATTTTATCGACAGCAGTTATACCTGTACAAACAGTAGCAGGCGGAATTGTTGATATACAAATTTTTGTAGGAAGACTCGGACGTGTACTCGCGGAAAGTCACGAGAAATATAGTGAAAAAGTGTTAAGAAAGCCTTTCCTTGGCCTTGTTGGGGAGCCTGTAACCCAAGAGAGTATAGAAGCTGCTCTTTTAACATTAACTGATTTTCCAGGCTTAAGTGTCTTCGGTGTATTTCAACCTGGTCGCAAAGTGGGTGAAGCAGATATTGTTCTTAAAGTACAAGAAGAGAAATGGTATGACGTTGCTTACCGAGCGGATAATCACGGCTTGCAAGAAACCGGTCGTAATCGTTTTAGAACTATTGTTGATTGGAATAACCCTACTGGTTTTGCGGATAAGATTACAGCTACATATCAACAGACATATAATCCCAAAAATAATGATTACTGGTCTTTAGATTACAAGGTTTTTCTTGGAAGAGGGTTTTCTTTAGGACTTGGTACGTTTAAAAACCGTTTTGATATCGGTGGTGAGTTTGCCTCAAGTTTTATTGCTGCGGAAACGACTAATAAATCAATTTACCTTGAAAAATCGTTTATTCGAAGTCGACAGAAAAACCTTTCTGGCGATCTTTCTTTAACTCATAAGGTTTCGCGAACTACTACTAATTCGGCGCAGACAAATATTGATAGGTTAGCTGTATTAGCAATAGAGCTAAATTTCGATTCGGTAGATACATTTCATCCGCTCAGACCCTTGGTACAGTTAATTAGTAAAAAAACACCTGATAATTTTGGCGGTGGTTTAAATTTTGCGACAATTACCTATAGCCGTGGTTTTAATGATGTTTTGGGTGCCATGGGTTCTAGTAGCCAACAGTTAGCTGGTCCAGGCGCGAGCCGAACCAGTCGTCGCGGTAATCAAACCGGTGAATTAGCCGAAGGTCAATTTGATAAAATAACTGCAAATTATCAAAGACTTCAGTTAATGACAAAAAATACGTCGTTATTATTCAAAACAGAACTTCAATGGTCTAACGATATTTTGGCTCCTCTTGAACAGTATTCTGTAGGAGGGCCTGAAAATGTTAGAGGTTTTCCTGATGCACAAGGTTTATTTGATCGGGGCTATTTTTTCTCGTTTGAATACATTTTTAATGCACCTTTTATTGCAGATAAACCGGCATTTAAAAATAGAACATGGGGAGAATTATTACAGTTCTCTGTCTTTTATGATTTTGCAACAGCACAGCAGAACGATCCGATTAATACAGTAACGGACCGAAATACATCAGGTAGTTGGGTGACATTTAAAAGTGTGGGAATGGGTTTACGATTCAATTTGCCAGGCTCAATTGATAGTCGTTTAATGTATGCAACCGAACTTGGCGCTGTGAATCCTAATGACGGACGATATGGCCATC
>JBFIIJ010000444.1:0-2018 GCA_041601315.1 Gammaproteobacteria bacterium | reverse complement strand
TTTGTAGCTACTGTGTACGGAGTTGCTTTGGCAAATCTCCTGTTTATTCCAATAGGTAATAAAATAAAAAGTGTTATACATGAAGAAAGCCAGTTTAAAGAAATGCTTATTGAAGGCATTGTTAGTATTGCCGAAGGTGATAATCCCCGCATTATACAGTCGCGCTTGTACGGCTTTATCAATTAAGAGTTTGTCTTTCGATGCGTCGTGAAAAACGAAATCACGATGACGAAGCTAACCATGAACGTTGGCTAATATCTTACGCCGATTTTATTACGTTGATGTTTGCCTTCTTTGTCGTTATGTATTCTATTTCCTCTGTTAGTGAAGGAAAGTATCGTGTGTTGTCTGACACTTTGGCGCAAGTATTTGACAATACACAAGGTGTCTCTTCAATGGTTCCTACGCCGATCAATTTACCTATAGAACAAACCATGCCTTATGAACAAGTTGAAGGAACAATTAAATCGGTTGAAGAAGAGGTTGTCGGTGTTAATGAAGAAGTAAAGGCAGTACAGGAAGAACAAGTCGAAGCGGCAACCGAACCCGGAATTGAAGAAGATCGCGTCAAAAAAAGTTTGGGTGAAATTGCTGATGACATTCGTTATGAACTTATTCCTTTCATCGATGATGATCTTATTACTGTTAATAACACTAATGACAAAATCGAAGTGGAAATAAATAGCGAGATGTTGTTTGCCAGTGGTGACGCACGTTTAAAATCAGAAGTTATTCCTGTGCTATCTAATCTAGCAACTATCTTTTCAACATTTACTAATTCAATTCAGGTTGAAGGTTTTACTGATGACCAACCGATAAAAACCACAACATTTCCATCCAATTGGGAATTATCTGCTGCCAGAGCAGCCAGTGTTGTACATCTATTAATGCGTAGAGGAATAAATCCAGTACGCATGTCTGCGACAGGTTATGCGGAGTTTAAACCTATCGCAGATAATTCAAGCAAGGAAGGCCGACAAAAGAACAGGCGCGTCATGATCATTATTCCGACAACACCTGATGAAAGAGAAACGCTTGATGCAAACTAAATAAGAGAAAGAAAATGAATGTCTGGACAATAGCAAATCAAAAAGGCGGAGTAGGTAAGACTACTTCAACAGTCACGCTTGCCGGATTATTGGCTCAAAAAGATTATAAAGTATTATTAATCGATATGGATCCACATGGTTCGCTAACAAGCTACTTTGGATATAACCCCGATACTATCGAAGAAAGTGTGTATTCATTATTTCAAAAAAAGATGAACGCAAAAAGAACACCGCTAGCATCGATACTATGTCATACCGGAATAGAAAATATTGATTTAATACCTGCATCAGGATCACTAGTGTCTTTAGACCGACAGGCAGGTATGACGAAAGGCATGGGTTTAATTATTAAAGATGCGATACAACCCTACAGTAATCATTATGATTATGTTTTGATTGATTGCCCGCCGACTCTCGGAATATCCATGATTAATGCACTTGCCGCATGTCAAAAATTAATTATTCCTGTACAGACTGAATTTTTAGCCATTAAAGGCCTTGAGCGTATTTTGAATACCTTAAAAATGATTTCCATGTCGGGTAAACAAAGTCTTGAGTATGTTGTTGTTCCAACCATGTTTGATCGCCGAACGCGTGCTTCATTGGACAGTCTCTATCAGTTGCAAGAAAAACATCACTACCGACTATGGCAAGGATATATTCCGGTCGATACTAAATTTAGAGAAGCGAGTGGAATGAAAAAACCTGTTTCATATCTATACCCGGAATCGCATGGTGTTAAGGCTTATCGGTCTTTACTGACATTTTTAATGGCTGGCTCAGTAGAAACAGCGCCTGAATTTCCACAAACGGCATAATTAATATGTATCTTGATAAAACGCACTATGAAACAAGTCTGGATCTTTCTTTATATATAGAAGGGCTTTTAAATACAGATGAGCAAGAAGTAAAACTAAAAACATTAACAGAAGAAAAAATTGAAACGATCATTTTAAATGATCTTGTTAC
>JBFIIJ010000443.1:0-2023 GCA_041601315.1 Gammaproteobacteria bacterium | reverse complement strand
TGCGCCAGGCACAAATGCAGATACAGACATTTTTGATATTTTTGATGATGCTCAGGATTGTGGCCAAGTATTTTTGTATTAAAACAATTTCTTCATATTAAGCTAAAATGCCCGCATAAGCGGGCATTTTTATTTCCAAGGATATTAATGTTTATCGTTTGTATGAGGATGCAGGAGGTAGAGTGACACAGAAGTCAAAGTCGAGGTGTACTCAAACGATGGTCTATATAACTTATGACTGAAACAGCGCTGAAAATTGAACAATTAAACCAGAATTATGGAAAACATTCTGTATTGGCAGATATCAATTTGTCGGTTAACCAAGGAGAGTATATCGGTTTAGTCGGTGTTAATGGTGCAGGTAAAACAACTTTAATAAAATCTATTCTGGATTTTATTTCCATTAAAACAGGCAAGATTGAAATCTTTGGTCAGTCACATAGGGAGACGTCATCACGTCAGTCATTGTCATTTCTTCCCGAAAAGTTTTTACCACCTTATTACTTAACCGGAAAAGATTTCCTTTCTTATATGGCTGAATTAAATCAAATTCAGTTAAAAGAAACAGAGATAGAAAAAGTATTTAAAGTTTTAGACCTTGAAATATCAGCATTAAAAAAATCAGTGCGACAGTATTCAAAAGGCATGGCACAAAAGCTGGGTTTAGCCTCGTGCTTCCTAAGCCAAAGACCGATGTTGTTATTTGATGAGCCGATGAGTGGTCTGGATCCTAAAGCACGTGCTTATCTGAAACGTCATTTAATCAGCTTAAAGGAAACAGGCAAAACACTTTTTTTTAGTACTCACTTATTAGCCGATGTAGAAAGTATCTGTGATCGGATCGTCATTCTACATAATGGTAAAATATGTTTTAACGGTTCACCTTCCAAATGTTGCGAACAGTTTCAAGCTGATGGACTTGAAGAGGCATATTTAAAATGTATTGGAATAGACAATTAAATTTATGTGTTTAAAAATACGCTATGCTCTTAATTGGCATATAATTAATTAATGATGACTGGTTCAAAAACTATGCGAATTATTTTAATACTGTTTTTATTCATAACCACGACTGCTGTTGAAGCACGAATGTATCAATGGGTAGAGCCTGGCGTTGAAACTACACAGTTGTCTGGTAAGCCGCCGGCATGGTATCGAAGTGGTGAAGGTGGGCCAAGAGTTTTTGTATTCGATAAAGGTCGGCTTATTGATGATACAGCAGTTGAAGTTTCCGATGAAATACGTTTACGCATGCGTCAAGAAGCTTTTGTTCTTGTTGAAGAAGACCGCCAAAAAGCTCAAGCAAAATTTGCCAAAGCTGAAGAAATGAAAAAGAAGCTGAAGCAAGATAAATCGAATAATTCAAAGAAAACTGATAGTGAAGATGAAGCTGAAGGTGATTCGGTTGTTGATCTTATTACAGATACTTTGTTTCCAGATAAAAAACAGGAAAAAGATAGTTCGGATAGTATGACGGATGAAAAGTTAAATGAATTACGTGCAGTGATATCTGACTGGGAAAAGTCACAAACAGAAAGTGCTAAGCAAGCACTTGAGTAAATTTAGAAGAAAGATTTAATCGTTTGCATGAGCCCCGGCTTTTGATTGCTTAGTAACGACTGCAACGAAAGTAAAGCTTCATTTCCAGGATCAATTTGCAAGCCTATTTCAATATAAGTTCGTGTTTTTTCAACTTCATTATTAGCGAGAGATCGTTCGGCTAGAATGACATAACGTTCAGCAATAGCGAGTATACCTTCATAAGCAGCTCGGTTATCTGGTTGTAGTTCCAATAACCTGGAAAAATAATAATAAGCGTTGTCTTTGGGAGGATAAGTAAGTTTATATTCTTCAAGACTTTGTTTTCCCAGCCAGGCTAATGCCTGTGTTACTTGTTCAGAAGCAGGTTTTGCTGTTTTTTCAACTATTCCAGTTTCGTTTTCGCCTTGTTCATTTTCAGATAGAGTGGGTGGTTCGCTCTGAGTTTCTGTGTTTGGCGTAGCTTTAATCGTCTCTATAGTTT
>JBFIIJ010000442.1:0-2026 GCA_041601315.1 Gammaproteobacteria bacterium | reverse complement strand
TCCATTCTTGTAACACATGATATTCAACTCCTGTATCCGATGATCTTGAAACGACAAGGACAAAGCTTGTTACAGACCATGGTATATGAAACTTTTCTTTTGGAACAGTGAACTGTTTTACTTTTCGGGCAAGGGTGACATGAGGTTTATAAGGGCGTTCATCTACATATAATCCTTGTTGTTTAATGACAGATTGAAGTTGCACTACTAAATCTTTTAGAGGTTCAGGAATTGTTTCTGGTGCTATCCACAAGATGCCCGGCTTTTTCCAGTGACCCATAGTATCTAGTGTTAATGAAAAAGAATTACATTTTATGCTTTTCGCTTTATCGATTAACTTAGTCTGATCTTGCTCGGATACTTCTCCTAAAAATGCGAGCGTAATATGTAAGTTTGAAATTTTTGTAAGACGAAAGTTTTCATCTTTAAAATGATAGGAGACTTTGCTTAACTCTTTCCTTACTTCTTCATCTGGCCACAATGCAAAAAAGAGTCTTGCCATAAGGACTATTCAAATTCTTTTTGTAGTAAATCAATCAAACCCTGCATGGCCAACATGCATGATTGTTCTCTTACCTGAAGACGATCACCTTCAAAATGTATTCGTGCTGTGTTTCCGTTCTCATTTCTTTTACACCAACCAAAACAAACAGTACCGACCGGTTTATCTTCGGTTCCACCATCAGGGCCAGCTATACCTGTAATCGAAACACTGTAATCAGCATGGCTATTTTCCAGCGCACCTAGTGCCATTGCAATTGCTGTTTCTTCACTTACCGCACCATATTGTTCAATTGTTTCCATTGGCACAGATAACAATTCATTCTTGGATTCATTCGAATATGTAACAAAACCCCGTTCAAACCATGCAGAACTACCCGATATACGAGTCAGTATTTCTGCAAGTCCACCTCCAGTACAAGATTCAGCTGTGACTAACTTGCCTGAGCTTTTTAAAAACAGTTCAGCGAGTTGTTTAACTTGTGAAGTTGCAATATCTGTCATGACTTAACTCTTTTTGCTTTAAAGAAATCTTGTATCAAAGAGCGACTCTCTTCTTCAAATAAGCCTTTCTCAATTTCAACTTTGTGATTTAACTCATCTGATTGTAATAGATTAAACACACTACCACATGCGCCTGTTTTTGGATCATCAGCAGCATAAATGACTTTAGCTAAACGCGCATGAACAAGTGCCCCGGCACACATAGCGCAGGGTTCGAGCGTGACATACATAGTTGCGTTTGGAAGTCGATAGTTACCAACTTTATTTCCGGCATTTCGTAAGGCAATTATCTCGGCGTGTGCTGTGGGGTCGTTAGAAGATATTGGTTGGTTCCAACCTTCGCCTATTATTTTATCTTCAAGAACAATAATTGCACCAACAGGGACTTCATCATTCTCTTTTGCTTTATACGCAAGTTCTATTGCCTTGCGCATAAGCATTTCGTCAGACATCATGTTTGGGGATTTATAATCTATATTTTAATTATCTAAACCTGGTTTTAAATAATAATAATTATTTTCCAATTCGGCTTCTTTCGCTTTAAACAACGCTTTTTCCACTGTTTCATTTAGTACGGTAGTTGACCAGATACCTGTTTCATCATTGGAGGTCACGCCGACAGTTAAAACAGGTGACATAGAAGTATCATAGGACTTGTATTTTTTAATATAAAACTTATCAATAAACATATTCTTTATAATGCGTTGAACAAGTATTTCGGCCATCGATTCATTGCAATCTGTCAACAATACCAGAAATTGGTTGTCTTCTTTTTTCGCAACTACATCGTGCGGACGAATAGTCCCTCGTATACGTTGCGCAACTTCTGAAAAAATCATTTTTTCAGCTTCAATTTCCGCTTTCCCTAATTCCTTATTTTCAACTTTTACTTCAAAAAGCATTAAAGTGAGTGGCTTATTATCATCATGTGCTCTTGACATCTCTCGTGAGAATAGTTCATCCATTCCGCGCTGATTCCAGCAACCTGTATTGGGATCAATCATGTTCTTGCGTTGCAAAG
>JBFIIJ010000441.1:0-2049 GCA_041601315.1 Gammaproteobacteria bacterium | reverse complement strand
GTTTAGCACTGCTTGATTTGATTGAAGAAGGTAATCTTGGATTGATTCGCGCAGTAGAAAAATTTGATCCGGAAAGAGGTTTTCGATTTTCAACTTATGCAACATGGTGGATAAGACAAACGATTGAGCGCGGATTAATGAATCAGACTCGCACTGTTCGTTTACCGATTCACGTTGTAAAAGAAATAAATATTTATTTGCGTGCAGCTCGAAAACTTTCTCAAACTCTGGATCGTGAACCGACGCCGCAAGATGTTGCTGATATGCTCGACCAACCGATAGATGATGTTAAGCGAATGTTGGGATTATATGAGCGAGAAACCTCTGTTGATTCCCCAAGTCCTTATGATCCGGATAAGTCACTATTAGATACATTACCTGACGAGCAGAACCTCGACCCTTCTTTATTATTGCAAAACAGTGATGTCAGAGAACATATTGATACCTGGTTAAATCTACTGACTGACAAGCAATGCGCTGTTGTTGAACATCGTTTTGGCTTACATGGTAGAGAGGTTGCAACATTGGAAGAGATTGGAAATGAATTAGGTGTAACACGAGAACGGGTAAGACAAATTCAAATCGAAGCAATTAAACGATTGAGACAGATATTAATAAGGGAAGGTTTTTCTCTCGATACTTTGAATATGGAGAACTAGATAGAGGGTAAAAACAGGCAGGCAACGACTTTTCGGCCTTCATCAATCAATAAATTATAGCTACGACAGGCAGCACCCGTGTTCATTATTTCCAACCCTATATTTTTTGAAGTGATATATGACAATAATTCATAGTTCTGAAAGCAGGATTCTTTGCCTGTACCAAGTAATATGACTTCGGGTTGCCAGGCAATGATCGGATCCATGTGTTGCAATGCAAGATTTTGGTATGAATCGACTGACCAATTTTCAATCAATTCATCTTTTGAAATAACGATATTTGATTCAATTACTTTATCTTTTAGAGTAAATGAATCGTCAGAATAGGAAATAATTTTGTTTGAAGCGGAAAATTCACTGTCAATTTCGATCTTCATCGGTTTTTATGTCCTAATTTTTATAATGATTAACATATTGTAGTAATAGAACGAGGGGTAAGTAAAAGTGAAAATAATTTTATTAGGACCACCAGGTGCAGGTAAGGGTACTCAAGCAAATCTGATAAAAGAAAAATTTAACATTCCACAAATATCAACGGGTGATATGTTACGTGCTGCAGTCAGTGCTGGAACATCATTAGGACTTGAAGCAAAGAAGGTTATGGATGCAGGTGGACTTGTTTCAGATGAATTAATTTTAGGATTAGTTAAGGAACGTATTAGTGAAGATGACTGCATCAATGGTTATCTATTTGATGGTTTCCCACGCACGATTGTACAGGCAGAAGCTATGGCGACATCACATATAGATGTGGACTATGTTATTGAAATTAAAGTAGAAGATGAGCCTATTATTAAGCGTATGAGCGGACGTAGAGCGCATCTGGCGTCAGGCCGTACTTATCATATTGAGTTTAATCCACCGAAGGTTGAAGGTAAGGATGATGTCACTGGAGAAGATCTGGTTCAGCGCGATGATGATCAAGAAGAGACAGTAAGAAAACGTTTGAATGTTTATCACGAACAAACTTCACCACTCATAAAATATTACACTGAAGAAGCAAACAAGAGTGATGCAAAATTAAAATATGTCAGTGTAAATGGTATGCAAGATGTGAACGATGTAACGAATGATATACTGTCTAAACTTACATAATTTTTAGTTTTTATACTTTGAAAAGTATGTTTTGTTGCGTAATAACAATAAAAAATACATTTTTTTTGTATACAAATAAGATTTTTTTTAAAAAATTATAGTAAAAAGATAAAACATGACTATAATTGCGGTGTGTTTGTTTAATGTTATGTATACATTTTGTTAAATTAAATTATTCAGTTTAGGGGAGTCTCTAACTATGGCCAAGAAAAAAGCAAAGAAGAAGACTGCAAAGAAAAAGACAGCAAAGAAGAAAACAGCTAAAAAGAAGACAGCTAAGAAAAAAACTGCAAAG
>JBFIIJ010000440.1:0-2056 GCA_041601315.1 Gammaproteobacteria bacterium | reverse complement strand
TTACGATAGCGGCATCGCGGCTTATAAAGAAGCAAGGTTTGAAGATGCATTAAAAATCTTCAGGGATATTCAGGACAACTGGCCTGATAAAACCAATAAAAATATCTACAACATCTATATCGAGCGATGTGAACTCTATATTGAAGATCCTCCTGGCGATGACTTTAATGGTGTCTTCGTACACAAGACCAAGGGGTAAAGAAAAAGCCACGAAATACTGTCCAGAGACGAAGTGCAGAATGCACAAGTGCGTGAGAGGACAGGACGTCCGCAGCGACCAGAATCGACAAATTTGTCAGAAACGAATTGATTCGGTACATCCATGTCCCTCACCTTTAAGGCCAGCATGTTATGCATGCTGTTCAAAACCTTTTCCTACAGTTTTGTGAATTGCTATAGGCTGGCCCCATGGAGCAAAAACCCGGGATGGTTTTCGTAGAGCTTGCCGACACGAAGATTAGTCATCCTTTTTTTCATACTCTTCATAAGAATCAAATATTGGAAAGACTTGATCCAGCCTTGCTAATTTCAAAACACTCATTGCTGCATCACTGACGCCTACTAACCCAAATTTCAACGATTGTTTTTTTGCTGTCTGATAGCCTTCAACCAAACTGGCAACACCGGAACTATCGATGTAACTTACCTTGGCAAGATCGACTAGTAGGCTTTTGTCCCCTTCTAACACTCCAAGGATGCTATTACGGGCATCGGGTGAGCATGACAAATCAACTTCACCTTCTAGTTCAATAATCGTGTATTTTTCCTTGTCCTCTGTGCTGATGTTCATATTTTAATACTCAGTTTTTTTAACTTATTTTTTTTATCATCTCGAGATAATTTCCCTTCCCCTCTTCGAGATGCCCCATATCACATTCATCCATAATCTCATTAATAAAATGAGTCCCCAAACCTCCCGGACGTAAATCATCAAGATTTCGTGGCTTAACAGAACTCAGGTCAATCGGCTTTGCATAATCCACTAACCTGAAATGAAGCTTCCCTTCATTATTGAGCATTTCAAGCATGATTACACCCAATTCGTCACCCTGATAGGCATGCTGAATAACATTCATACAAGCTTCATTCACAGCTAGAACTATCCTATCCGACAATTCTGAACAACATCCCGCTTCTTCAGCTGTCCTTTTCACTAAATCACGAATCAGACATAGACGCTCTGCTTTAGCCGGAAATTGAATTTCAAACAAGGTTTCTATGGTCATTTAGCACAACACTCTATAATCATAAGGGTAATATCATCATGTTGATCAATATTCGGATGTCGAATCTTTGCAACAATATCTTTCAAACGCTTTGAAGCGGTAACTTTGGAATTGTCTTCAATCAATTTAATTAAACCACCAACATCTAATAATTTCTTATCTTCGTTCATACTTTCAGTAACGCCATCAGTAAAGATATAAACTGATCCGCCATCAAGGTGTATCGTCGATACAGGAAACTCTATTCCTGGAAGAATACCAAGCGGAGGTGCACTCGCTTCTAACTCCTCGAACTCACCTGAATGGTGATGAAATAAAGGTGGTTGATGCCCGGCATTGGAAAACCGGATCGTACAATTACTGGTATCTATAAATCCGGATACAATTGTTATAAACATACCATGCGAGACCGTTTCACAAATCTCATCATTGACCCGTGCAAGTAACTTACCTGGATCATCAATACTCTTGGCAAGATGATGCAATAAACTGCTGGCCTTCGCCATTAACATGGCCGCATTCATACCCTTGCCAGAAACATCTGCCAGATTAAAATAAATTAAATCATCATCCCGTTTAAAAAAATCATAAAAATCCCCTGAGACTTCCAAGGCAGGTACATTCATACCTTTAACAGGAAAATTAGTAACTTCGGAATCATGAGGTAAAAGATCAAGCTGAATTTCTCGGGCCAACTCAAGTTCTTTACGCATACGCTCTTGCTCAACCAAAGCATCTGCCATACGCGCGTTATGAATGCCTAATGCTGCATAGGAAGCTAATGTCGATGAAAGTTGTCGATCCTGTTCATCAAATAAATCATTATTTTT
>JBFIIJ010000439.1:0-2063 GCA_041601315.1 Gammaproteobacteria bacterium | reverse complement strand
TTCAAAAAAGTCTATTCCCGGACCAATCGGTACATGTCGCACATCAGCACCGGCAAGGACAAAGCCATACGGATGTATGGGATAAGCGGGATTTGGCACCAGAACCGCATCACCGCGATCGACAACTGCCATCGCCAAATGAGCCAAGCCTTCTTTTGAACCAAGCGTAACAATCGCTTCAGACTCAGGATCAAGATCTACATCGTAACGTGATTTATACCAATTACAGATGGCACGTCGTAATCGTGGAATTCCACGCGATATAGAATAACCATGTGTGTCCTCGCGTTGCGATGCCTCTACCAGTTTTGCAACAATGTGCTTAGGCGTCGGTTGGTCAGGATTCCCCATACCAAAGTCGATAATATCCTCGCCGCGATGACGAGCGTCCATCTTCAATTCATTAACAATATTGAATACATAAGGGGGTAGGCGATTAATACGCGCAAATTCTTCGTTCACTTTCTGACCTTAAACCTATAAAAAGCTGGTGATTATACGGTATACATTTGAAACGTTACAGAGCTGTTTAAACTGTTTGATCAGAGGGGACTCCCGTATAATGAACCCATGATAAATATTGCTGCTGTACAAATGGTCTCTACAGATGTTGTTTCCGAAAATCTTGAACTTGCCGGAAAACTCATAGCTGACGCCGTTTCAAAACAGGCTAAACTCGTAACGTTGCCTGAAAACTTCCCGCTAATGGGCAAAGAAGACTCTCAACGACTGGCAATTAAAGAAGGTTTTGGCATCGGTCCTTTGCAATCCTTTCTTTCAGAACAGGCAAAACAACATCAAATATATTTGTTAGGTGGAACTATACCTTTAAAATCTGAAAAACCCGATAAAGTTTTTCCAGCGAGTCTTCTCTATGATCCAAATGGGGAATGTATCGCCCGTTATGACAAAATCCATTTATTTGACGTTCTGGTTGATGAATCTAAAGGTGAGTCATATCGTGAATCTGATGCCTTTGAAGCCGGAAATAAAATTGTTGTTGCGGCGACTGAAATAGGTAACATCGGACTTTCGGTCTGTTATGACCTACGCTTCCCTGAAATGTATCGAAAAATGCATGAGCATAATGTGCAAATTATCACTGCACCTTCTGCATTTACTGCAACTACCGGTGAAGCACATTGGGAAACGTTGCTGAGATCACGCGCTGTTGAGAACTTATCTTATCTAATTGCCTCCAATCAAGGAGGAACCCATGTAAATCAGCGAGAAACCTGGGGACATAGTATGATTGTCGATCCTTGGGGAACGGTACTTGCGAGTGTCGAGAAAGGTTCCGGTATTGCTGTTGCCGCAATAGATCTTGATAAACAAGCCAAACTTCGCAAAATGTTCCCTGCGTTGGAACATCGGAAATTTTAGAAATGAAGCATTAAACCATAGTCGGATATTAGAAATTTTATGAGTAATTCATTAGAAACTGCACAATCTATTTTATTAAGTAATCGTGGACTTGAACTAAATGATGTTCAAAACACATTAGATCAACTCATGTTACCTTCTATTGATCAGGCCGATCTTTATTTTCAATCTTCGCATTCTGAATCATGGGTATTGGAAGACGGTATCGTTAGAGAAGGTTCACACAATATTGATCAGGGTGTAGGAGTTCGTGCAATCAGTGGTGAAAAAACCGGTTTTGCTTATTCCGATGAAATTGTCTTACCTGCATTAACGCAAGCAGCAACAGCGGCTCGTTCCATTGCTAGTCACGGTGATAATGGCCAATTGCAAGCTTGGCACAAAGCAAGTCCTCTTGCTCTTTATACTGACAAAGACCCACTCAATTCTGTAACAACTGAAGAAAAAGTTAATTTACTCAAACAACTTGATCAGGCAGCACGTAAAAAAGACCCTCGTGTGAAACAAGTCATGATCGGCTTAACCGGATCTCAATCAACTATTCTCGTTGCTAATAGCGAAGGTCAGTTAAGTGGTGATGTCAGACCACTTGTTCGTTTAAATGTGAACATCATTGTTGAAGAAGATGGCAAAATAGAAAAAGGAGGTTCTGGTGGTGGTGGTCGTTTTGGCTATGAATA
>JBFIIJ010000438.1:0-2077 GCA_041601315.1 Gammaproteobacteria bacterium | reverse complement strand
ATAGTCGTTGAATGGCGCAACAGGACTATCTTCCTGAGGTTCTTTTGCATTTAATGGATAAACTGCAACCGTACTTAGAAAGATAATTTTCTTTATATTATTTTGAATAGCTGCTTCAACTATATTCTTTGCCCCTTGGACATTTACATCATAGTAGAGTGCGATTGGTCGAACATTATCCCGATGTTCAGCAGCCAAATTAAATACAATATCGAACCCAGATAGAGCTTTAATTAAAGCACTCCTGTTTCTTACATCGCCAACTGTAACTAATTCGGGATAATCTTGACTCATGTTTTTATCAAAAATACGCACATCATTACCTTGCATTATTAATTTATTAACAAGATGCGTACCAATAAAACCACTACCGCCAATAATTAGAATTCGCATTATTTATATACCTAAAATATATTATGAAACATTATTCTCAAGCCCAACTTCATTTATTACATCTAAATATTTAGCGCTGATTTTATTGAGTGTATAAAACTTATCATACGTATTGCGAGAAGACTCACTAAGGCGTCGACATTTATCTGGATCTCTATACAAGCCCATGATAGTTGCTGCTAATAAAGCACTATCGCCAGGACTTACATTCTCACCACAGACATTATCTATGATCGTCTTCGCAGTTTCTGAATCAGGATTGATAACCCCTAGAACAGGTTTCCCAGCAGCTAAAATGCCATATAACTTACTAGGCACACAAAAACCTGTGACTTCATTTTTGAGTGTGACTAGCCCAAGGTCACAGGCTGTAAGAGTTAAAGGCAAATCGGATTTTGGCTGAATGGGCATGAAAGAAACATTCCGCAGATTCATTGCTTCTACTTTATCTTTCAATTTGGAAAGCTGCCCACCTTCGCCAATAAATAGAAAATGGATTTCATTTTCATTCTTGAGTAATTCTGCTGTCTCAATAATCGTATCTATGTCATGAAAAATACCAATATTACCTGAATACTGGACTACAAACTTATCTGCCATACCCCACTTAGTTAACAAAGGATGATTCTTTCGAGGGTAAGGTTTTATCTTTTCTCCATTAGACCAGTTAGGTACTGTAACAATTTTATTATGCTCGCTCTGAGGGATTTGTGACTGAAGCACATTATTCATGCATTCTCCCATTACGATAATTTTTGAAGCTTTTTTATATGTCCAGCTATTTAATATCCGCCATAATTTACTCACAATGGAATTTGAATCTAAACGATTTAACGAAATTGCCACATCTGGATACACATCATGAATTATAAGGACGAATGGTGTGCCTCGTAGAGCGAACGATATTCTACTGATCCATAACAAGGTAGGTGGATTTGTAACAACCAAGTTTATACCTGGTTGTTTCCCAAAAACTACTGCAATAAATACAGATATAGTAAACGTGAGCGTATTGAATATACGTCCAAATGTTTTGTTCTTATCGAGTTGCGTTGATCGCACCCGTTTAACAATAACTCCTCTATGCTCGAGTACCTTTGGGAGAGATTCTTTATTTTCCCAATACGCAGGTTGTCCGGCTAAAGCTGTAAGGGATAATCCAGATTCTGATAATTTGAATGCAATATTAGATAGCATTTCTGATGTGGCCATCTCTTCTGGCCAGAAATATTGTGAAATAAATTGAACTTCAATCAAATCGCAGTCTTGATTAACTTTTTTTTCCATTTGAGTGAATGATCGCCTTATTTATTTGTGTTTAGTAATGATCCAATTAATAGAGCTGTCTTTTCTTTTATCTGTCTCATTCTTATACTGCAGAGCGTTAATTGACAGCCAAGCTCATGCAATTTTATCCTTCATAAAAGCCAGGCATAATCGTCCTTCCAATTACGATCGTCATATGTAGATAGAAACTTCTCGCGACATTTCTGAGAAAGTTTGAAAAAGTTTTGTTCAATGAAGGTTAGGCCTTGAAGAATATCCTGTGTGCTAGCAGGACTTGAAATTAGATATCCTGTTTCCTTGTGATCGATACTTTCTCTAAAACCATCAATATCAGTAGCAACTACGGGTGTTCCACACATAAATGCAATAGGGATGACAGCGCTTTGCATAGTGCTCT
>JBFIIJ010000437.1:0-2086 GCA_041601315.1 Gammaproteobacteria bacterium | reverse complement strand
TAGCCCAAATATTTGTTCTGTTCGTCTAGCCATTTTCTATTAACTCAAAATCAATTTTTCTTTCATCCATATCAACTCTACTTAACAATACTTTCACGCGTTGACCTAATTTAAATACCTTACCACCACGTTCGCCACGTAATGTATGTGTGATTGCATCATGATGATAATAATCTACAGGCAAGTTACTAATATGAATCAAACCTTCGATATAAATATCATCTAACACAACAAATAAACCAAATGCAGTAACCGAACTCACTATGCCTTCAAATTCCTGACCGACTTTATCTTTCATGTAAGCACACTTAAGGCGCTGTACTGAATCGCGCGATGCTTCTTCTGCACGTCGCTCAGTCATCGAACAATGTTCTGCTAATTCCAACACTGCTTGCTTGGAATATTGAAATGATTCTGCAGTGTTACCAGTAATAATATGTTCTATAGCTCGATGCACCATCAAATCAGGATAACGTCTTATCGGTGACGTAAAGTGTGCATAAGTAGGAAAACCTAAACCGAAGTGTCCTTCGTTTATCATGCTATAGGCTGCAAGCGGCATGCTACGTAATAAAATAGTTTCCAGCATTGGAGCATCTTCTCGCTGACGAATCTTTTGCATTAATATCGCGTAATCTTTAGAAGTAGGTTCTTCGCCACCGCCTAATGACAAACCTATTTGAGATAATAACGAACGTACGTTCTCTAGTTTTTCAATTTTCGGTGTTTCATGTATACGATATAAACCTTGTATCTCATGCTTTTGTAAAAACTCACCGGCAGCAACATTAGCAGAAAGCATCATTTCTTCAATTAAACGATGCGCTTCATTTCGTTCCACCTGATGTATCGCTTCGATATGGCCTTCATCATTAAATTCGAATTTTGCTTCCATAGAAGAAAAATCAATCAAACCATTTTTCTTTCGTTCTGCATGTAAAAGTAAATAAAGCTGAAATAAATCATCTAAATGGGTAACTAAGTCACCACGCTTGTTTCTGGCATCATTATCTTTATCAACAACAATTAATTGCATTTCATCGTAAGTTAATCGTGCTGCTGATTTAATAATGCCTTTAAAAAAAGAAGAACGTTTAACTTTCCCCTTTGCATCAATATTTAATTCGCAAACCAGACTATAACGATCAACTTCCGGCTTAAGCGAACATAAACCATTCGATAATATTTCTGGCAGCATGGGAATAACGCGATCAGGAAAATAAACAGACGTGCCACGCAATCGAGCTTCGTTATCCAAAGCTGTTTTGTTTTTTACATAATGAGACACATCGGCAATCGCTACTAATAATTTCCAACCATTACCTTCTTTTTCGCAATATACCGCGTCATCAAAATCACGCGCATCTGCGCCATCAATAGTGACTAAAGGAATATCTCGAATGTCTTTTCTATTTTCGAGATCATCTAAAATAATTTTATCCGTTAAGCCTTTAATCTCTTTTTCTAAAGCATCTGGCCATTCAAACGGAAGTTCATAACTACGAATCGCAATATCAACTGCCATACTGCCTTCAAGACCATCTCCAATAACATTCAAAATTTTACCGATGGCTTGCCGATGTTTTTCCGGTTGATGAACAATTTCCATGACAACAAACTGACCCTGTTTGGCTTTTTTCTTATCTTTTGGAGGAATTAAAAAATCCTGATTAATGCGTTTATTATCAGGCACCACATAAGCAACGCCCTTGTCATCATAAAACCGTCCCACCAATTGATGATTGGCGCGTTCTATTACTTCAACAAGGGCACCTTCTCGTTTGCCTTTTTTATCAACACTGACTTCTCTGACCAAGACGCGATCACCATTTAAGATAATTCGCATTTGCTTTGCTGAAAGAAATAAATCCTTACCGCCTTCATCTGGCACAACAAAACCATAACCATCGGGATGACCAATAACACGACCTTTAATCAAATCCATTTTTTCAATCAAACCGTAACTGCCGCGGCGGTTACGAATTAATTGTCCATCACGCGTCATCGCTTTGAGGCGACGACCTAACGCTCGGCGAATTTCAGGATCACGAATAATAAAAGCTTCTGCCAATTGCTTACGTGCAAG
>JBFIIJ010000436.1:0-2089 GCA_041601315.1 Gammaproteobacteria bacterium | reverse complement strand
TAGGGGTCTATCGATAAAATTCGCCGCCTGATGCCATCTGACCTGTCGCAATCCGTTGATCCGTTGCGTCTAGCTAAATCCAGGAAAAGGATTGAAGGTAGTCTGCAACTTGATTCTTTTGAACGTCTTAAGAACGTTTTGCTGGAAAACTCGGATAAACTACAATACAGCTTATCCTTTGATTTTGATGAGTCGGGAACCTGTATTATCGAGTCTACTATTGATGGACGCATAATGCTGGAATGTCAGAGATGTCTCGAACCTGTTGTAGTTGAGATTCATAAGAATTCATTACTTGGGGTTGTAAGAGATAAAAACGAATCTGATGCTTTGGACAATAAGTATGAGCCGTTACAATTAGACGAAGAAACTTTTTCTGTCGTGGATTTGATTGAGGATGAATTATTGCTGTCCATTCCTATATCTCCATTGCATGCAGAAAACGAATGTTCTGGTAAAGAAATACTGGAGCAAATTAATGCTGATGCAAAGCCGCGACCATTTGCAGCTTTAGCCGCATTAAAGAAAAGATAAAGATTTATATTTTACTTTAGGAGACAAGCTTCATGGCTGTTCAAAAAACTAAAAAATCAAGTTCAAGACGAGATATGCGTCGTTCTCATGATGCTCTGACTTCATCTACATTATCTATTGAGCCAACTTCAGGTGAAGTTCATCTTCGACATAATGTTAGTCCTGAAGGTTATTATCGTGGCAAAAAAGTAGTCTCTGTTAAGCAAGACCAAGAATAAATAAGCTAAATCATATTTATTCAGAGACGAAACACGTCACTCTGGATACTCTATGTCGTTGAACTCAATAATAACACTTGACGCCATGGGCGGAGATTTTGGCCCGACGGAAATAGTGCCCGCTGCGCTTTCAATTCTTAAAAAATATGCTGATCTGAAACTTATCCTCGTTGGTAAAGAGGATATGATTCTTGACGAGCTGAAAAAATGTAATGCAGAAACACATGAAAGACTTTCTGTATTTCATGCTCCTGAAGTTGTTGAGATGCATGAGGCACCTTCTCATGCACTACGTAACAAAAAAGAATCTTCCATGCGAATGGCTATTGAACTGGTTCGCGATGGAAAAGCTGCTGCCTGTGTCAGTGCCGGTAACACGGGCGCTCTAATGGCTACTTCTAGGTTTGTTTTAAAAATGCTGCCCGGAATGGATCGCCCGGCAATATGCACCATTTTACCTGGCAAAAAAGGACATACACATGTACTTGATTTGGGCGCGAATGTCGATTCCAGTTCTGAGCAATTATTTCAATTTGCCATCATGGGCGCACAGTTAACCAGTGCTGTAGAAAATAAAGAAAATCCTACTATTGCACTTTTAAATGTGGGTGAAGAAGATATTAAAGGCAATGATAGGGTAAAACAGGCTGCTGCGTTATTGGAAGAAAGCCATTTAAACTACATTGGCTTTGTCGAAGGAACCGATCTGTATACAGGCGAAGTTGATGTCATAGTCTGCGATGGGTTTGTTGGTAATATTGCATTGAAAGCGAGTGAAGGACTTGCAGAGTTTCTTCGCTATCATGCGACTGAACAATTTAAGAGTAGTCTCTATTCCAAGTTTGCTGCATTGGTTGCAATGCCAGTATTAAAAACATTGAAACGTAAAATAGATCCAAAAAATTATAATGGCGCTTCATTGCTCGGCCTTCGTGGAATTGTGATAAAAAGTCACGGAAGTGCGGACAGGGTATCTTTTGCGACCGCAATTGAAGAAGCGATTATTGAAGTAGAAAAAAATGTTCCTGAAAGAATTAATACAAAGTTAGAACAATTATTACTTGATAGGCAAAGTCTTTAATGTATTCAAAAATTACTGGCACAGGCTCGTACTTGCCGGAGCGTGTTTTAACAAATACTGACCTTGAATCGATGGTCGATACGTCAGACGAATGGATAAGAACACGAACAGGAATCGAAAAAAGACATATCGCTGCTGCTGATGAAACCACTTGTGACCTTGCTGAAAAAGCAGCTCGTAAAGCAATTGAAGCATCAGGTAAAAAAGCAACAGATATAGATTTAATTATTATTGCGACAACGACTCCTGATGTTAT
>JBFIIJ010000435.1:0-2090 GCA_041601315.1 Gammaproteobacteria bacterium | reverse complement strand
TATACATTACATGGTGGTCCTAAATATACTCCTGATGGTCGATTTGTTTTCTTTGTATCAAGAGATGGGTGGGTATCAAAATTCGATATGTATAATCTGAAGACTGTTGCAGAAATTCGAGCAGGAATTAACACGCGTAATATCGCAATATCCAGTGATGGTCGTTATGTTATTGCAGCAAATTATTTACCGCATACCCTCGTCATTCTCAATACATCAGATCTGTCTCTTAAAAAAATCATCGAGGTAAAAGATGACGCGGGAAACAGTTCACGTGTCAGTGCTGTTTATGATGCCGGTCCACGTGAAAGCTTTATCGCTGCCTTAAAAGATATCCCTGAAGTGTGGGAAATCCCTTACTCTGATAATCCTCCATTTTTTGGTTGGGTTCATGATCACCGTAATGAAGGTCCACCAGAGCAAGAGTCTTTTCCAGTACGTCGAATTCAATTAGATGATTATGTAGATGATTTCTTTTTTGATCAAAAATACGAATATTTAATTGGAGCGGCACGAAATAATAAAAACGGTCAGGTTGTTGATTTGGTTCTCGGACAAAAAGAATCGGAAATAGATTTACCTGGACTGCCGCATCTGGGTTCAGGCATCACATGGGAATATAAAGGAACTCCCATACTTGCAACCCCAAATTTAAAAGATGGTGTCGTCAGCATCATCGATATGAAAAGTTGGAAAACAATCAAACGTATAGACACACAAGGGCCGGGGTTCTTTATGCGTAGTCATGAAAACACTCCCTATGCCTGGGTTGATGTATTCTTTGGGCCGAATAAAGATGTCGTGCATGTCATTGATAAAGCCACTTTAGAAATAGTAAAAACGTTGAAACCCTCGCCAGGTAAAACAGCGGCTCATGTCGAATTCACTAATGATGGAAAATATGCTTTACTCAGTATCTGGGAAAATGACGGTGCTATAGTCGTTTATGATGCGGTGTCTCTCGAAGAAGTAAAACGAATCCCGATGAATAAACCTTCGGGAAAATATAATGTACATAATAAAATTACTCGTTCGTCTGGCACGAGTCATTAACGAGTAATTTTGGATCTGGTTTTATTGTCAGGAGTTATTAATATACCTTTTCAGTACATCAATATCGTCAAAAACAATATGGCTACTTCGATCTGATTTAACGCCAAATTCTGCTAATTGATTGAAAGCACGTGAAAGAGTGCCTGGTTGAATGCCCAAATGCGCCGCCAAAACTGTTTTATTAAATGGCAGATCTACGTAATTTTCGCCTGATTTTTTTTCTAATAGTTCAAGAAGAAACATAGCCAGCCGTTTCGGAACGTCCATTGTTTTATATTGTTCAAACTCATTGATTAAGGTATTTAGTTGGTTAGATAAACGTGCAATCATACGCATGGCAATATCAGGATCTCCCTGAATCATTTTTTTCAACGCTGACACGTTAATCTCAAGAAGTTCACAAGATGAAGCGGCATAAGCACAGGCAGGATAGCGCCCCATGATAAGAGCAGCAGGTTCGGCAAAACTTTCACCATCTTTAAACACATGCAATATTGATTGCTCGGCATTTTTGTTTTCTTTTGCAATCGTCACCCATCCTTGAATGATAATAAAAAATGCATTTGCCTCATCTCCCTGACAAAAAATAATATCATCTTTTTTAAAAGAAATTACCCTTGATTTATTTCCGATGTGCTCAAGTTGTACTTCATTCAAACCATTAAAAAACCTGACACGCTGCAAATTATTAATGATTTTTTCGTTCATCTGTTTTCATACCTGAGTGTTTTTAAATTTAACTTTTAGTAATTCCAAACTTATTTAATATAAATAATTATAAAAAACATATTACTATAAACCGCTTTTTTTCATAGTGTTATATTAATAATAATTTAAATTTCAAGCTCAATGAGGCAGGGAAAACATTTTTTGACACTAAAGCTAATTATTTTTTTAGTAATTACTGACTAGGCTAAAACTATTTTTTTCAGAAAGAAGATCCTCTAATGACAGAGGTTTTCCAATGCCATAGCCTTGAACGTAATCAACACCTAAATCAGCCAACATATTCTTTATTTCATCATTCTCAACAAATT
>JBFIIJ010000434.1:0-2099 GCA_041601315.1 Gammaproteobacteria bacterium | reverse complement strand
TTCTTCACTGTTAATGTAATTTAAATCACCGTAACAGGCATCAACCGAAGAGGTGTTGAAGATACTGGCTACCTTCTCTAGCACATTCGAGTTGATATAAAAGTCATCTGAGTTTAAGACACCAACGATATCGCCCGACGAAGCTAAAATACCTTTATTTATGGCGTCATAAAAGCTTTCATCTTTTTCACTTATGATACTACTCATAGATTGGCTGCTTTGTTCAATGATGTGCACTGTGTCGTCTTTCGATAAACCGTCAACAAGAATATGTTCTGGACGTTTGGTTTGTGCATCCACAGACTGGATGCATCGTGTTACGCAAGCAGCAGAATTATAGGTAGCGGTGATAATAGAAATCTCTGGCATATAAGCGTTCACTATTTTGATTCTTCATTAATATTAATAATGCCCGCTTATCAATAGTAAGCCGAGGCGCTTTCTGGCGGCACATGGGTTACGTCTCTCGATAGTTCGTTTTGCAAAAAAATATGTTTAAACTATACCAACAATTCAGACAATATGGCTATGTGTTTCATTTGAAATGAAAATTTAGATCTAACAGAATGTAATCAAGTCAATCTTTAAGATCTTAGAGAGTGAGATTGTGGCAAAAAAGAAGACAGCGTCTAAATCGAAAAGCACCGGCCCTAAAACAAAACAGGGCAAAAGTATCGCGTCTAGAAATGCTACTAAACATGGTTTAACGGCCAAATCTTGGTTAGATACTAAAGAGCAAGGAGCCTATCAATCCCTCTTGAATGCGCTGATAGAAGAATACCAACAACAAACTCCCACCGAGTCATTACTCGTCGAACGTATAGCTAAACTGGCCACTCGTCTTCAACGATTTAGCAAGGTTGAAGATACTTTATTTGCAGTCGCAAAAAAAAGCCGCGTCTGTAGAAAAGGTATAAAACCAAACAGATTACTGATCATAGAAGCGATAATACCTTTGAAAGATATGTCAGGGACGCTGACCAGTTTCGAGACAACGCAGCGGATTTATTCTAATATTTCTAAGTTACGAACGGGTTATATAAAAGTTCTCAATCACCAGAACATCCATTTTAGTTCTCAGAAAACAATCTAAGGCTTCTTCAGGCTTACATACAACTGGCTCATTCTCATTGAAAGAAGTATTTAAAACGATTGGAACACCAGTAATATCCCTGAATTTTTCAATTAACTTATAATAGCGTGGATTAGAATCTTTATATACGGTTTGCAACCTTCCTGAACCGTCGACATGTGTAACTGCTGGTATCTCAGTTCTTTTATTTTCTTTAATCTGAAATACCTTCATCATAAAAGGCACATCATCG
Organism: Gammaproteobacteria bacterium; assembly: GCA_041601315.1. Classification (GTDB taxonomy): domain Bacteria; phylum Pseudomonadota; class Gammaproteobacteria; order Eutrophobiales; family Eutrophobiaceae; genus UBA7359. The sequence continues at coordinate 774 of JBFIIJ010000434.1, read as the reverse complement.
TCTATTTCAAACCATTCTGAAACGGCTTCACGTAGTATTGAAGGGGCAAAAGGACGAAAAGATTCGCGGCGTTTAATTTTCAAATTAAGTATGTCTTTCATATCACCCCGACGTGGATCACATACTATTGAACGATTCCCAAGTGCGCGAGGCCCCCATTCCATTCTACCCTGAAACCAACCTATCACTTTTCCTTCTGCAATAGCTTTAGCGGTCCTTGTACAAAGTTCATCTTCGTTGGTAATTTTATTAATCAGACAACCATGCTTTTTAATTTGATTATTATTTTCATTGAGAATTTCTTGGATATTTTCATTATTAAATTCCGGCCCCCAATAAGCATGATCCATGACAAATCGTTTTTTTTGGCTTTGACCACTTGAGGGATAAGACTGAGACGAAGGAGGTTTCGATTTATACCAAGCCGCAAATGCTGCACCTATCGCTCCACCAGCGTCTCCTGGAGCGGGTTGAATATATACCTTCTTAAATGGGGTGTTACGATAGATTTTTCCATTTGCAACTGAATTCATTGCACAGCCACCTGCCAAAGCTAAATTGTCTTTGTTATATTTTTTATACAGGGCATTTAGTAAATGAAAAAAAGCCTCTTCATACATTGATTGTGCAGATTGTGCTATATCATAATGATACTGCAAAAGTTCTTGTTCAGGAGATCTTTTATCTCCAAGCAACTCCTCTAAATCATTAGAAAATATATCTTGGAAAATCGGAGACCCTTTATCCCAGCGATAAGAAATATTTTCTTTGTGA
>JBFIIJ010000433.1:0-2119 GCA_041601315.1 Gammaproteobacteria bacterium | reverse complement strand
GCGTCACAATACTCCTTGTAATCATGACCGCGATTGACACGTTTAAGAGTTTCATCAAAGCTTGATTGCAAGCCTAGCTCTAACCATATTTCATAACCCTGTTGCTGATACTCAGCCAGCAATTCAAGTACTGGTTGAGGCACACAGTCTGGTCGGGTGCCCACCGATAGACCTACAATATTTTCTTGTGCGAGGGCCTGATCATAAGTTGAGCGAAGTTTATCAATATCGCCATAAGTGTTGGTGTATGCCTGAAAATAGGCAATGTAGTGGAGGGCGCCGGTACGCTTTTTAATAACACGTTTGCCTGCATCAATTTGAGAAGGAATTGTTTTAGGCTTTAGCCCGTTCGGACTAAATGAAGCATTATTGCAAAAAGTGCAGCCACCTCGTCCTTTACTGCCATCTCGATTTGGACAAGTAAATGTCGCGTCAATAGCAATCTTATGAACCCGTTTGCCGAAACGTTTCCCGATAGACTGGCCAAATGTATTTACATAATCTGCCAGTGTTTGTCTTGATGTGTTTATTTTAAAAATATTATTCGTTCTTCTTTTAAGTGGTTTGTTTCGTGACTAGTTATTTCGGTTTATATTTAACGTTAATAAAAAATAAACAGATACAAGGATATACTGCATAAACAAGGAATAACTTTTCGGTATGCGCATGATTAATCTAATTTGGCAGATATATTTTCAACTTGTCTAAATAGCATTTCTTTTTTCTGTTCTTTGTTTAGAGTCATTCAAATGGTCTAGTTAAAAAAATAACTGTAATAATCGAGCTACGGCGGGTGAACTTACATCTAACGAAAGTTAATGTATTTGATGTAAATCAAAAATATTAATTTTAATCGTAATATTTAAATTTTCATGAACGACTTTTTCTAAAAAAACTGTTACCACATGACTCAGATCAAGGAATTGTTTTATGTTATTAGACGATAATTCTTGTCAGTTTTAAATTGAGAGGAGCTTACGGATATGGAAGTAACTCATGAACTAATGAATGAACATCAACTGATTTTGAAATATATCGGGTTAATGGAACGATATATCAGTTTTAGTCAGATTAATAAGGAAGACAATTTTATATTGGAGAAAGCGCAGTACTTTGTTGATTTTATTAAAATATTTGCAGATAACTATCATCATGCAAAAGAGGAAGACATTTTATTTAAATATCTACAGACTCCCGGTGTGCTATCTCATTGTAATCCATTGCCCGTCATGCTTTCTGAGCACGAGCAAAGCAGGATGTTTTTACAGAAAATGACAGAAGCTATAGCAACTGAAAACAAGCAGGAATTTTGTACAAATGCTTCAAACTATGGACAACTTTTACAGCAACATATTATGAAAGAAGACAATGTCCTTTATCCTATGGCGGAAGAAGGAATATCTGATGATGATAAAGTTAACTTGAAGAAAGAATATATGCGAACAGAAGAAAAATTGAATAAAAAGAAAATCTGGAATAAATTTGAAGAACAATATTCTGAATTAGACAGTAGTCTGAAAAGCAAAATTTCCCTCATTGAATCTTGATGACAGTTGTAGCGATAACTTTTGTAAATCTAACTATTACGATGATTCGAATGAATATCCTTCTTAAGTATAAATATTCTATGGCGGTACCGTTTTGGTAAATGGCTACTGATAGCGCCAATAAATAAAATTACTACTAAAATGGCAACGCGTTGTTCCCAAAATACAGGTATAAGTAATAACATAGTAATTTTGAGCAGGATTGCGATGCCTCTTAATTCGAATAGTACCGCAAAACTTGAATGTAGATCAGTCAGCAGAATGATAGAGCCGGTAATGACTGCTGCCCACAACCAGGGTTCTAGTATTGAGATAGGTTGATTAAATACATGTCCGCCTAGTAAGACACCAATGGCAAGAATATGCAATGAACGAAAGAATATGCGTATGGTTATACGAAAAGGCAGATCCCTTGGTTTATCAGGGAATAAGATTGTTTGAAGTCGACTTCTATTTTGGGTTGTTGACATAGTTTATGCATCTCTATTCTTTCAAAATTCGTTTTACTTGCAACAAGTAAAGATTGTTTTTATCTATTAATTTTTATCAGCGTAATATCGTTTAAGGTGATT
>JBFIIJ010000432.1:0-2120 GCA_041601315.1 Gammaproteobacteria bacterium | reverse complement strand
GTCATTAATGAAATGAAACCCGCTCTTGAAGACGCGGATGAATGGAAAGACAAAACAGGCAAATTAGCACATTTGGAACGCTAGAATAGATTATTCTTGGGGATAGATTCCTCTATCCCCCACTTAAATCCCCGAATTTCCTTAAGATTTAGCACTTTTCTCCCGATAACCCGTTAGATAGGGGCATTTTGGAATAGATCCAATTTAACTTGCCCTTGGATATTTTATGGAAATTAAGCGGGATGAAGGATGGCTAATACACTGTCAGGTTGGGTTAAAGCATTCAGCGATTGCGAAATCCCTGTATTACATGAAAGTAAGCTCAAAGCTCATGAACTACAGAAGAATGAATCAGATATTACTGTCACCGTATTAGCTGATATTGCTCGGCAGGATCCCGGCTTTTCTATAGGCTTGTTACGTCATGCCAGTCGATCCAAAAAGAGAGAAATAACCACCCTCCCCCACGCCATATCCCTGATTGGTATTCCATTAGTAATAAAAATGTTATCCGACCTGCCTGAACTAGAAAAAGTATTAGACCGAAAAGTTCTTCCTAAGATGTTAAATGAATATTCTCGCCAATATCAAACCGCCTATATGGCTAGAGAATGGTCAATCTTACGCAAGGAATCAGAAAATCAGGAAATATATACCGCTGCTCTTAATCGCGGTTTTGTGCGATTTATTTTGTATTTACTTGATTCTGATAAAGCAGAAAAACTCGAACAAATTTACCTGACTCCGAGTGAAAATCACAAGACGAAAGAAAAGGAACTGCTAGGACATAATGTTGACGAGATTGCACAAGCTGTAGCAAAACATTGGAATCTCCCTGAGCTCATACGTGAAAATTATTCTGGCAAACACCATAATCCAAAAATAACAGGGATACGTTTAGTAGCAGAATTATTACGCCAGATATATTCCCATTCCTCAATACAATATCCGGAAGAATTAATTACTCGCATCGCCGAGTATATTCGTATTCCTGTTAACCAAACACCTGGGAAAATAAACTGGATCATTGTTAACACTATTCGTCATAGTAAAAAACACCTCCCGCATCATTATTTACTTCGAATGATGATGAGTTATCCATCGCCCATTAAAAAAGAAAGCACCATAGTAGAAACTAAAATAAATGAGAGAGAAAGCCCATTAAAAAATACAGTTTTTTCTGATTGCATTAAATTACTGCGTTCTAAAAATTCAAATAAATCTACACGAGAATTAATTGAAATTGTGATAACCACTTTAAAAAATGGCCTTGGTTTTTCACGTGTTGTCTTCATGCCTTTTGATAAAAATGAAAACTGCCTTAATGTGAAATTTCAATTACAAGACAAAGATCTTCCCAAGCTTAATCCACTAAAAATATCAATTGAACTAAATAAACTATTTAATCAATTACTAAAAAAAGAACAAACTCTCTGCATAAATCCAAAGAACCAACATAAATTCAATCATTTACTACCCGAAAAATTACGACCAATGAAACCAAATGCCACTATCATCGTAAATTCGTTTTATGTAAATAATAAAGTTACCGGCTGTTTCTTTGTCGACTATGGCAAAACTGACAAACAACTTACTGTAAATGATTTAAAACTTTTCAAAGTTATTTGCACCGAACTTAAGACAGCGATAGAGTCTACTATAATAAAAAAGAATCCCGTAAAAAAAGTTGCGTAACCCAACCTTTATACTGAGAAAGGAATTATGTATAAAACATTATTAATGATCATCTTTTTTTCATTACAGTCTGAGACTGTTTATTCTGAAGTTTATAAGTGGATAGATGATGATGGGAAAGTAGTCTACGGTGACAAGCCTGATTCAGACAACGCCGATATTATCGATATCAAGAAAAAACCTGCGCAAGACAAAGATTATCAGCAAAGATATGAAAAACAACAGAAGCTACTCAATGTAATGCAAGAAGAACGTGATGCAAAAATTGCATTACAAAAGGAAGAGCTTGATAAAAAAGAAAAGCAAAAAGAAAAATGCACTGAATTAATAAAAGAGTTAAAAGAAACAAAAGAAGCACGATTATTATATGAAGAAACAGATGATCCTGATAATCCAAAAATTTATACTGATGAAGAACGTAAAGC
>JBFIIJ010000431.1:0-2121 GCA_041601315.1 Gammaproteobacteria bacterium | reverse complement strand
TTTCACGCCAGAATGCAGGAATCGCAGTCGGCCCTATTTTCGTTTTGTTTTCGGCGGTTACTGTAAAATGCACTCCTAAAAATGGATTTCGTAGATCGGGCACAGGATAAACATTGGTTTTTAATTTTAAACCATCCTCATTTGCATAAAGATACAAACCTTTAAACGGTAGTATTTTATAGTCTTGTGAAAACCCATAGTCTCTCGCTATCTTGTCTGCATATAATCCGGCGGCGTTGATCACATAACCCGGTTCGAACTCACCTTCGCTTGTTATAACTTTACTATTTTTTCTTTTAACATAAGCGGTATCATTTAAAATAGTTATTCCTGCAGTCATTAATTTTTGTTGAAGAGAGTTTACGACTTCCAACGGATTTACTGTTGCCGTTGTTGGTGACCATAAAGCACGATCTAATGTGTATACATTTGGTTCTATTTCCAACGCTTCTTCTGCTGTGATCATTTTCAATTCAACACCATTGATTTGACCACGCTTCTGTAATTCATCCAGTCCTTTTAATTCTTCTTCGTTACGTGCTATGACTAATTTTCCACAGTGATTCAGTGTTAAATTATTTTCGATACAATAATGTCGCCATGCATGATTTCCATCGCGGCAAAGTTTTGCTTTTAAGGAATCGGCAGTGTAATAAAAACCGGCATGCAATACTCCGCTATTACGACCACTGGCATGAACACCGGGGTGTTTTTCTTTTTCAAGAATAGTGATCGTTGCATCAGGATTTTGCGTTTTTAATTCAAGCGCGATCGAAAGACCGACGATGCCGGCCCCGATGATTAGAAAATCAGGGTGTGTATTTAAAGACATGTACTAGGATCTATTAATACTCTAATAACCGGGAGAGTTTTTCTCAACCCATTTTGCGCCTGACATGGTCTCTTCTTTTTTCCAGAATGGTGCGCTGGATTTTAGTTGCTCCATAATCATTCGACAGCTTTCAAACGCTTCTTTGCGATGTCCAGACCAGGTTGCGACTAGTACAATATCCTCACCTATTTTGACCTTACCAACCCGATGTAAAATTAACACATCCAGCAACTTCCATTTTTCAGTGGCTTCTTTGGCAATAGCATTTAGATGCTTTTCTGTCATCCCGGGGTAATATTCCAATGTCATGTAGGTCACTTTTTTATCTTCGTTAAAATCACGCATTGTTCCTACAAAATTTGCTGTCGCACCGTATTGTCCTGCGATATTCAGACTATCCAGATAACATTGCATTTCTGTATAAGCATTGAATGGTTTTTTACGAATTTCGATTAACATATTAACCTCCGGTAACCGGTGGGAAAAAAGCAACTTCATCACCTGACTTAAGTTGATGTTCTGATTTTACATATTCCATATTGACCGCCATCATGACGTTATCAAACTCGATATTTTTGCTATCAAGAATGGATTGCCATAAATCACTAACAGAGACGCTTTCTTCAATATCAATCACTGAGCTGGCTTCGCCCATTAATTCACGTAAACTGGCAAAATATTTAACGGATACCTGCATGTGTTTCACTAAAACCTGTATTTGAGTAATATTGGGAATTATATCAAAGAGATGAGTATCGTATGTCTAAATTAACGCATTTTAATGAAGAAGGAGCCGTACATATGGTTGATATCGGTGATAAGTCATTGACGCACCGTATTGCTGTGGCTAGTGGTTCCATCACTATGGAAGCTGAAACTTTGGCGTTAATTAAAGAAGGTGGTCATAAAAAAGGCGATGTTCTGGGTATTGCCCGTACCGCCGGTATTATGGGAGCAAAGAAAACGTCAGAACTCGTGCCTCTTTGCCACCCTATTTCACTTACGCATATTAATATTGATTTAAATATTGATGAAAATAACTCATCTGTATATTGCGAATGTCGTGCAGAAACGGACGGAAAAACTGGTGTAGAAATGGAAGCACTGACCGCTGTACAGATTACACTCTTAACAATTTATGATATGTGCAAAGCGGTTGATCGCGGCATGGTTATTTCCAATATTCAACTACTGGAAAAATCTGGTGGCAAGTCAGGGAAGTGGGAACGAAATAAATAGGCAATTATTCTTTAATGATTATTATTTCATCCTTTTCAAGACCGCTAAGC
>JBFIIJ010000430.1:0-2121 GCA_041601315.1 Gammaproteobacteria bacterium | reverse complement strand
GATGGTGTTTCTATAACACGACTATCTGACGGCAGGTTTATTTATGCCAATCCTGCGCTGGCTCAAATGAGTAAATGTCCACTTGAAGAAATTATTGGGAAAACTATTTTTGAATTAAATTTCTACCATGATTCTGATGTTAGAAACAGCCTGATTAAAAAGCTACTGGCTGGAAAGATGGTAGCTGATTTTCAAACTGATTTCAGATCTAAAGATGGTGAAATAATTCCCGGCTCTATTTCTTGCTCATTAGTAGACTTAGACGGTGAAAGATGCATTATTTCAATATTAAGAAATATTTCCGAACGTAAAGCAGCTGAACGTGAACTGAGAAAATTATCAACTGCCATAGAACAAAGTCATGACGCAATTTTTATTACTAATACTGAAGGAATTATTGAATATGTTAATTCAAGACTGATTGAATTAACCGGGTATGAAAAAGAAGAACTTATTGGATATAAACCGAATAAATGGAAATCTAGCGAAACATCTAAAGAAGTTTATGAGGAATTATGGAAAACAATCATTTCAGGAAAAGCATGGAATGGTGAACTTCTTAATCGTAAGAAAAATGGAGAGTGCTACTGGTCTTCAGAAAATATTTCGCCCATTTTAGATCAGGAAGGAAAAATTTCTCATTATCTTGGTTCACAGAAAGATATCACCGAAATTCGCAACCTGAATCAACAACTCACCTGGCAAGCCAGTTACGATGGCTTAACGGGCTTAGTCAACCGTAGAGAATTTGAGCGACGTCTGGAACGTATTGTTTTTAATCCCAATAAAAACTCTAAGGATATACATGCATTATTCTTTATGGACCTGGATCAATTCAAAGTAGTTAATGATACCTGCGGTCACATAGCAGGAGATGAATTACTAAGACAGCTGAGTAATATCTTACAAGACAAAGTTCGCAAACGTGATACTTTGGCACGTATTGGTGGAGATGAATTTGCAGTTCTCATGGAACATTGCTCAATCGAACATGCTCATCGTGTTGCTAATAGTTTGTTAGATGCTGTACAGGAATATCAATTCCAGTGGGATCAAAAAGTATTTCGTATCGGTGTCAGTATTGGCTTGATTCCGATTACTGATAAAGAGTTTAGTACGACAGAATTATTAAAAAATGCCGACATCGCTTGCTACCTCGCAAAAGAACAAGGCAGAAATAGAATTCATGTCTATCATTTTGAAGATGAAGATCTGGCTCGCAGACATGGTGAAATGAGTTGGGTTGCCAAGCTTTATCAGGCATTGAATGAAAATCGTTTTTGTCTTTATGCTCAAGCTATTATTTCACTAAAAAAAGGTACCACTAAGCAAACAAAAAGTTACGAAATGCTACTTAGAATGATTGATGATACGGGCAACATCATTTCACCCGTACAATTTTTCCCCGCGGCAGAACGTTACAGCCTTGCAACAAAACTTGACCAATGGGTGGTCAGTCAGATTTTCAATACACTCAAGGATCACCCTGTTTTTTTAAAACACGTTGAATTTATTTCCATCAACCTTTCTGGCTCTTCATTAACAGATAATGATTTTCTGGATTATATTGTGAATTATTTATCAAAACATGCAGATGTAATAGATTCGAAAAAATTATGTTTTGAAATTACTGAAACAGCTGCCATCACCCACCTTTCAAATGCGTCGAAATTTATATCCCATTTAAGAAATCTCGGTTGTAAATTTGCCTTAGACGATTTTGGTAGCGGCCTTTCTTCTTTCGGTTATTTAAAAAACTTACCTGTCGATTACCTGAAAATTGATGGCATGTTTGTCAAAGATATTGTTGAGGATCAAATTGATCACGCTATGGTTAAATCAATTAATGAAATTGGCCATGTCATGAAAATGAAAACGATCGCTGAATACGTTGAAAACGATGAAATTAAAGGCATGTTAAGAGAAATCGGCGTCGATTATGCACAAGGATATAGCATAGGAAAACCGACACTATTAGATACTCTTTTATTAGAACATGAAGTTAAAAAGTGCAATGTTATAAAACTGAAGCCGAACGAAAAACAACATCTTCAATAAACTCAATTGGTGCCGATGGGCGGACTCGAACCGCCACGGGATTACTCCCACTACCCCCTCAAG
>JBFIIJ010000429.1:0-2137 GCA_041601315.1 Gammaproteobacteria bacterium | reverse complement strand
AGATTATAGATTTCATCTGGTTGAGATTCCTGAATAATTCGTGTCAGGCTACTTGAATCCGTCATGTCACCGTAATGTAAAATAAAATTACGATTAGACACATGTGGATCCTGATATAAGTGATCGATTCTATCGGTATTAATAAGCGAACTTCTTCTTTTAATACCATGAACAATGTATCCTTTTTTTAACAAGAACTCTGCTAAATAAGCGCCATCCTGACCTGTTATTCCTGTTATTAATGCTGTTTTTGTCATGTTTCCTTTTAAAATCCCTGTTTTATACGTTTTCTTTTTTATCCAATTTATTTTTCTTGAACGCTGCTTGCAAAGAACTGTCGCGTACACATTCGTACCCATCAATCAATGCAATTAAATCTCCTTTACTATCAAGAAATTCTATTGCAGCAGTAGCTCGATGATCAGTTTGTTCATTAACGACAGCAATAATCTTTGCATTATCTTTCGGGTAGTTACGTTGATATTGACGATACGATGCAATAGCCGTTGGAAGCGAAGCGATCCCTCTTTCTTCAAAACTCCAGAGAATCATCATCTGAAATGCGGAATCAATAATTAAAGGATCAGTTAACCAACTTGAACGTATCGGTTGAGTCATCCAGATTGATGGTTGTGGTGCTGCACTTACATTGGCAACAATGCCTTTGTCATCGCAATGGGTAACTTCTGTAATGCCTTGCAAATCTTTTCCATGGAATAACTGACCGTTTTTATAATACTCGTTTTGGTTATGTTTATATTTTTCATTGACTGCTTGTAACTGAGGCAGAACATTGGTTTCATAACTATCAGCCAAAATCATAATTGCACTGGCATGTAATAGTTCATCTGAACGTAATTCAACCGGAACTAATGAAACATCTCCTTTATTAATAACTGTTCCGGCAAGAATTCGTAAATGAATATTTTCATCCAATTTTAATGTAACACCTTTTAATACGCGAAAATCATCGAAGCCTTGAAACTGCATACCTGGATTTAAATGTAACGCGCCATGAGCAAACCACTCGATAATGACAGCTACAGGTAAGACAGCTTGACCATTCATCACATGAGATTTAAGAAACGGATGTGTATTTACGGAAATATCACGTTCAAATGCTAAAGATAAATCGCTACTTTCGGCTGATGATACAGAGTAATTATTTAAAGGTATTTTATGAAGAATATTTTCTGATTCCCCAAGTACAACCGTTTCTACAGGCCCATCTGATTCTATTTCTTGAATTAAATATTCTGCTCCGGCTTTTAGTCCAATAACACCAACGCCTTCATCTGCAAATAGTTTCTTTAATGCAGGCGTAACCATGCCGCCATCCCAGGGACCCCAATTAACAGATAATATTTTGCATGTTTTTCCATTTTTGTTTTTATTACTGTTTTCCAGAGCTGCCTGCTTGTTCAATATTTCATTTGCAGCAGCGTAGTCAATCTGACCTTTACGTCCAAGCCTCGCTGTTGTTGATGAAAATAAAATAATCAGTTTTAATGCATCATTATTTGTTGCTGACAATAAACTCTCTAATCCATCTACCTTGGTGGAATATACCTTATTGAATTGTTCTTCCGTTTTATCTTCAATTAAGCGATCCGCTAGTACGCCCGCAGCGTGTATTATTCCGGTAACATTACCTAATTCTGTGCGAACCAAATCAATAGTGTTTGTTACTGTATCAGAGTTGCAAACATCAACTGACCTATATTCAACTTTTGCACCCGTTTGTTCAATTCGTGCTAACGTTGTTCTGATTTCCCGATTCGCCAATATGGATTGATATTGTTTTTCCAGATCAGCCGGTCGTAATTTTTCTTCTGCACTCTCCATGATAGCTTTCTTGATACTTGCAGCATCGGACAATGACACCAACCATTCCGGTTCGCTTTTTGGTTCTGGACTACGACCAAGCAACAATAAGGAACATTGATATGTTTCGGCTAACTTAACTGCGACTTCGGCAGTAACACCCCGCGCGCCACCTGAAATAACGATTAAATCATTTGTATTTAAAAGTGTGTTTTCTTTTTTATTATGCGGGAGTTCCTCTTCTTGCAATAACAAGTGTCTTGCTTGTTCATCAGACAAACCTACTTCTAATGGACCAGTAAGAAAAAGTTCT
>JBFIIJ010000428.1:0-2160 GCA_041601315.1 Gammaproteobacteria bacterium | reverse complement strand
GAATTAGCAGTAGAATATAAACGTCGCATGAAAGGCGAACTGCCAGAAAACTGGAATAAGATCGCAAAGGATTATATTGCTTCATGTAACGACAAAGCTGAAACGATTGCATCACGCAAAGCATCACAAAATGCGATTGAAGCATTCGCAAGTCATCTACCGGAAATGTTAGGTGGTTCTGCTGATTTAACTGGTTCAAACTTAACCAATTGGTCGGGTTCGGTTGTTATCGATGGCAAAAACAAAAACGGAAACTACATTTCTTATGGTGTCCGCGAATTTGCTATGTCTGCTATTGATAATGGCATTGCTTTGCATGGTGGCTTCATTCCTTACTCTGGCACCTTCTTGATGTTTTCTGAATATGCGAGGAATGCATTACGTATGTCAGCATTAATGAAGATTCAGAATATCTTTGTTTATACCCATGACTCCATTGGTTTAGGTGAAGACGGTCCAACACATCAGGGTGTTGAACAGGCAGCGACACTACGTTTAATGCCGAATATGTCATTGTGGCGACCTTGTGATGCGGTAGAATCTGCAGTTGCATGGCAAGCAGCAATTGAACGACGCGATGGGCCAACAAGCTTATTGTTTTCTCGTCAGAATCTGGCTCACATAAAAAGAAACGATGCGCAGATAAATAATATACAACGCGGTGCTTATGTATTACTGCCAGGTTCGGATAAACCTGATGTCATCATCATTGCCACAGGTTCTGAAGTAGAAATGGCGATGAACGTTGCCACACAATTAAATTTGGAAAATAAAAACATTCGTGTTGTATCAATGCCAAGCACCGACGTATTTGATAAACAGGATGATAATTATAAAGAAACCGTTTTACCTAATGCTTGTCGAAACCGTGTTGCTATAGAAGCGGGCGTAACTGATTACTGGCGTAAATACATCGGTCTGGATGGAAAAGCATTGGGAGTTGATTCTTTTGGTGAATCCGCACCGGCCAAAACTTTGTTTGAACACTTTGGTTTAACCGTAACAAAATTAAAACAAGCTGTTAATGATTTAATAGAAAAATAGAAATAATTTAGAAATAAAATATAAAAAAGAAGGGTGGAGCAGAAGAATGACAATTAAAGTAGGTATCAATGGTTATGGGCGTATCGGTCGTAATATTTTACGTGCTGCGTATGAAGCAGGACGTACTGATGAAATTCAGATCGTCGCTATTAATGATTTAGGTGATGCAAATACCAATGCACATTTAACGCAATATGATACCGCTCATGGAAAATTTCCAGGTACTGTCACTGTCGAAGGCGACAACATGATTGTTAATGGCGACAAGGTACGTGTTCTTTCGGAACGTGATCCTGCTAACTTGCCGTGGGGTGAATTAGGTGTTGATGTTGTACTTGAATCAACCGGCTTCTTTACAAGCAAAGCTAAAGCAAATGCTCACCTTGCAGGTGGCGCGAAGAAAGTTATCATTTCAGCGCCAGGCGGAAATGATGTTGATGCGACAGTCGTTTATGGTGTGAATCATGACATCCTTAAATCAAGCGACACTGTCATTTCAAATGCATCATGTACGACTAATTGTCTGGCTCCTGTTGCAAAAGTGATTCATGAAAACATTGGTATGGTTGCCGGTGTTATGACTACCATTCATGCGTATACCAATGATCAGGTGTTAACGGATGTTTATCATTCAGATTTACGCCGTGCCCGTTCGGCAACAATGTCGATGATTCCGACTAAAACCGGTGCAGCTGCGGCTGTCGGTCTGGTATTACCAGAATTAAACGGAAAACTGGATGGTTTTTCTGTACGTGTTCCAACGATTAATGTTTCTATGGTTGATTTAAGTTTTACCGCAGCTCGGGCTACAACCGTGGAAGAAATAAACAGTTTAATGAAAGTAGCGGCAGATGGCCCACTTAAAGGTGTGCTTGCATATAATACGGCGCCTTTAGTTTCTGTTGATTTTAATCATGACCCGGCATCATCAACCTTCGATGCAACATTAACAAAAGTACTCGAAGGCACTCTTGTCAAAGTGATTGCCTGGTATGACAATGAATGGGGTTTTTCTAATCGTATGCTGGATACCACCATTGCATTAATGAACGCCAAATAGAGAGTTATTAAATTAAATAATGTCGATTCTGGTTAAAATTGCTGATCTGGATTTGT
>JBFIIJ010000427.1:0-2168 GCA_041601315.1 Gammaproteobacteria bacterium | reverse complement strand
GAGGCAAGTTGATTTTTTGAGTGTCATTAAGATATTGAATCAAGCATCCTAATGCTGATATACAGGCATCCATATTTTGAAACCCAAAGCCAGTCAGATCGTTTACTTTGAATTGTTGTTTGACAATGGTTTCGGCAGTAGATTGATTGAAGTGCCAATCTGGACGTTTTGTCAGGGTTCTATTTTTATCATTTGGTATAGATTGCTCGAACGATTCGCTAATTAAAATTTCCGACGGTTGGTATTGTTCAATAACATCTTCTATAGAATCAGTGTGTTCAATTTCTAAAAGAGAAATTTGACCGCTACTCAATTCAACACTGGCTAGACCAAGATGTTGTTTGGTTTTGCAAATAGCTAATAATATATTTGAGACGCGTTCATTTAATAAGATATCTTCAGTGATCGTTCCGGGTGTAATAATGCGAACAACTTTTCGTTCAACAGGTCCTTTGCTAAGAGTTGGATCGCCTACTTGTTCACAGATAACAACAGATTCACCCAGGTTAATTAAACGAGCCAGATAATTATCAACGGCATGATAGGGCACACCTGCCATTGGTATGGCATTACCGCCAGATTTTCCTCGTTTAGTTAAAGTGATATTTAATAATCGTGCTGCTTTCTTTGCATCTTCATAAAACAATTCATAAAAATCACCCATACGAAAAAACAAAAGCATATCGGGGTACTCGGCTTTAAAGCCAAGAAATTGCTGCATGACTGGAGTGTGTTGTGAGGTCTGCTGTGTTTGTACAGGCATGGTAACTATTCTAATAAAACAACCTGATGATAGCTACCTGACAAATGATAAATAACTCCTGGGTTACTGAATAGCTGGTGTCTGCATCCTCATTATGCCCTGAGCATTGAGGACAACACTGAATCGACCAGCATCTTTTGGGTTGGAAATACAACTACGTGCGAAATCCGTCGAGGGAGTTCCAAAGTAAGCTGAATTATTAGTTGTGCCCGTCTCTGTTCGCGTATCTTCTATACTACGGCCACTAGACAACGCGTGAAATGACCAAATGATTCTGTCTACAAATGGAACAACCAATTCGAAACAATAACCGATATGTATCTTTAGTAAGTTGGCATCCTGTATTGATTGCAAGCCGAGCACGGTTGAATCTCGATACATTAAATTATCATTAGGAATGGCTCTTTTAATCGAACCGTCGGGAGTCATTGTATCGACGCCGTAATTGAGAAAGGCCTCATCCGTTGGGTTAACTCTTTGAATATTGACATAACCATCAGTAATTTGTTGTTGGACGACTCGTCTGGCGCAATACACATTGCCCGAGCTGAATTTATCATCGTTTAAATTATTGTTATCGAGTACGCCACGGGTTTGATTGCCGGCCTGAGTTATTTTTGCTCCTCCCAATCTTGCCGCACGGCCTGCAATGGTGAAACTGCTGCTACAGTTACCACTACTGTTCATTGTTAGAAAGCTAGTAGTATATAAGGGAGCCATGTAACTTGAGAAGGCTATTTGCATAGCACCCATGTCGGCATTATGTAAGCTACCAGCTCTTGCCGTTTCGAATGCAGCATAATTCAATGTGGTCTTAGCTTGATAGATGAAGGCAAACTGTAAGATACCCATTACCAAAAGTAACATTACAGGTAATACAATGAGAAACTCTACCATTGCCTGTGCGGCACTAAATTTACTTAGGTTTTTTAAATGAGTATTTCGCATTTAATTTGTATAATATTTAATTCATTATCTACTTTTTTATACTCAATCCACTTTGATGATAGTTTGAATACCATCTAACATTTCCTTAGCTTTATTATATAAAGGATCATTGACGTCAGTATAATGCAGCATTTCAGTAAGGCTATATGCGGTTTGTTTTAACTGAACAACACCCAGGTTATACCAGGCTTTACTGTATTTTGGGTCGCGTAATACTGCTTCTCGATAGAGGTTTACTGCTGCTGCAGGTCGATTTGTGCGTACGTAAATATTGCCTAATCTAAACCAGTTTTCAGCAACTGCAGGCACCTCATTCACCAGGATCTCATAACCTTTCTCACTGGTTATAAGATCATCGTTAATATAAGCCTCATCAGTTTCTTTTTTTAATTGAAAATAATCGATTTCCGATTTTGCGTCGTTTGTATCTTCTTCTTTTATTCCTGACATATTGCAT
>JBFIIJ010000426.1:0-2169 GCA_041601315.1 Gammaproteobacteria bacterium | reverse complement strand
ATTATTATCAAACATATGGCTTTACTCTCATTTATACTTGTCCCTATACATTGTTTCTATCATATCTTCCCAGCATGGTGCCTCATAACCTGTTAGTTTATTAAATTTATTAGCACAGAGCGATCTGTTAATTTCAGGCATGTCACAGGGTTTAATTTTAATTTTTTTATTATATATTTTTGCAATCAAGTGCAGTAAATCAAATTTTGATATCGGCTGAGCTGCAACATGAAAAACTCCGTTGAGGCTCTCATCTGGAATGATTATATCAGCTATTATCTTAGCAAGTATACTTGCTGGAAGACCAGAAAATATTGCTTTTGTATATCCATCGCACTCTCCCTGTTGATTGAGAAACCATTCAACGAGACTATTTTTGCTTTGTAATTCATGCCCAATTAAAGAAGTTCTTAAAGTTATACAATTTAACCCATCTAATTCCCCTAGATATTTTGACTTGCCATATATATCTGACGCATCTGAACAATCATCTTCAAGGTACCCTCCCTTTTTGCCTGAAAATACACAATCCGTACTAATATGTATCAACCTAGCTCCTGTAGATGTAGCGACTACTTTCAATCTATGTGGTAATAATGCATTAATATTTACCATATCAACAGGATCATGCGTTTGACTAATTTGTTTAATCAGTCCAACACAATTGATGATTACATCCGGCTTTATTGAAAAAATTGTATCTTGTAGTTTATCAAACTCATTAACGTCACAATTACTAACAAGCTTATTTACATATTTTTCATTAAAATACCGTAGATAATTTTCATTTCGCAATGTGCCATAGACGTTATTTTTTCTACCACAAAAAACACGGAAAATACTACTGCCTAGCATTCCGCTAACACCTAAAACAAGTATTTTCATAAAATCATGTCGTCAATTCGCTTTTTTTGTAACACATTGATAATAGATAATTAACAACGTAGATCAACATAACATTCAAGACTAATGCACCAAATAACAAATAACTTTGCGCAGGAACATAACCGAAATGTGTAAATCGATAGGCAATAACCTGCCCTAACAATGCACAGAGTATAATATTTTGCCCACCGAATTTGTAAACAAATAGCTCTAGACACGAAGAAAAAAGACCTATAAACATCATGCTAAAGATCAAAAAGACATATGAGCCTGGATAGAAACAAAAGGCCAGTATCCCAGGGACAGAAATAGAATGATATTTAGTCTGGTCAGTACTTCTATACTGAGATACAACCAGGTTTTCATCATAAAATGTAAGCTTTCCATATAAAAACTTTTCATTCCATGCCTCTTTCCAGAGCCCCCAACCTTTCCTCTTATAACTAGAAACAGCCATAAGTGGCTCCATACCAACCCACCTATCTATGAAAACTAGTTTTGTAGTTCGTGTATTGACGCCTAATTTGTTATAGAAATCGTGGATACTTGCATCAGAATATTCGTTCGCACGTATATAGTTGACCGTGTAAATTGAACTTATAAATAAAATCGAAAATACCACTAAAGAAATCAGAGTTAGACGAAAGGTAAGCCTCAAACCGATTAATTTTACATGCCTATACACGCCATAAACAAGCGCACTTACATTAAGAATCATACCTCGACTCAACAGTGATACATTATTGACAAAGCCTTCGAGCAAACAAAGAAGAGCAGCTGTTACTGTAATGTTTTTTTTCAGTTTCAACTCAAACCTCAAAATTAGTGCTGATACTGATGCGCATCCAAACAGTATCAACCACTTAACTATTCCACCCAAACCATACGGCAGATCTATTCTCGGAATAGCGCCTCTCTGATAGATGCCGAAAAAAATATTGATGGCAGCAACAGTAATAAACAATAAAACAAAGCTTGTTAAAAATAGATTCCTATTATTTCTATAAAATAGATAAAGCCCCTGCTGACCTTCTTCAGTCTTTTCAGGATAATTAAAAATTAATTTCTCACGAATATAGCTGGACAACAATAGTCCAAATAATCCACAGACTGTTACAATTAAAACCATATCAAATGACGTTGCTGAGCCATCAAAACTACCGACAGGCTCAGTAAATTCAGAATCTAGGAAAGCAACTCTAATTGTCAATTTTAGCCAAAAGCCAAGCCATAAGAACACACCTATAAATGCATCAAAAAAAATAGCATTTTTTCTAAATCCGT
>JBFIIJ010000425.1:0-2177 GCA_041601315.1 Gammaproteobacteria bacterium | reverse complement strand
TACTTTGGGGTCCGAAAGGAACGGGAAAATCTTCTTTAATTAAAGCCTTGCTCAATGAATATCAGAATAAAGGATTAAATCTGATCGAAGTGGAAAGAAATGACTTAAAAGATTTAAGAATTATTATTGAACAGCTTAGTAAAACGAAGGGTCATTTCATTCTTTATTGTGATGATCTTTCATTCGAAGCAGACGATGCCAGTTACAAGGCACTTAAAGTTGTTCTCGATGGTTCATTAGCAAACACTTCAGACAATGTTTTAATCTACGCCACATCAAATCGAAGACATTTATTACCGGAATACATGAGCGATAATGTTGCCAGTAAAAATATAAACAATGAATTACACCTGAACGAATCGATAGAAGAAAAAATATCACTCTCCGAACGTTTTGGCCTTTGGCTTTCATTTCATCCATTCAATCAGGATCAATATCTGGAGATTGTCGCTTACTGGTTAAAAAAATTAGGTAATAATACGGATAATAATGAAGCTGTTATGAAAGCTTCATTAAAATGGGCGTTGGAGCGTGGTTCGCGCAGTGGACGTTCCGCTTGGCAGTTTGCCAAAGATTACACGGGGCAACAAAAATTGAAGGATATAAAAAATGACTGATCAACAAGAAATATTTGAAGATAGTCAAAATGCTTTGAAGAATGCAGAGCTCTTATATTCCGCTGATGAAGTTGAACAAGCTATCACTCGCATGGCGAATGAGATCACTACAGAATTAGAAAGCAGTAATCCACTGGTACTCCCCATCATGGTCGGCGGTGTTATTTTAGCCGGAAAATTAATTCCTCAACTCAACTTCCCTTTACAAATGGATTACATCCATGCGACGCGTTACAGAAGCACCACCAGTGGTAGTACAATCAATTGGTTAAAAAAACCGGAAAAACCACTAGAAGATAAAACGGTTTTATTGGTTGACGATATTCTCGATGAAGGCATTACACTCGCAGCGATCATTGAATACTGTTATGAAGCTGGTGCGAAGAAAGTATTGACCGCGGTACTTGCTGAAAAAACACTCGAAATCGATAAACCAATAAAGAAAGCCGACTTCACCGGTGTGATTATTCCTGATCATTATGTTTTTGGTTATGGCATGGATTATCATGAGTACCATCGAAACGCAGCCGGTATTTATGCGGTAAAAATATAATGACTAAATTAGCAATCATTGGTGGTAGCGGTCTAACCAAATTAGACGGTCTTACAATTATTGACGAGATTAATCCCGACACAGTATGGGGAAAACCATCCGCACCCATCAAAGTGGGAAAGTTTAATAATATCCAAATACTATTCTTACCGCGTCACGGAAATCCACATACGATTCCGCCACATAAAATTAATTACCGAGCGAATATTCAGGCATTAAAATATGCTGGTGTTAACGAAATTATTGCTGTAAATGCAGTAGGTGGAATAACAGGTGCAATGACACCTTGCCGAATTGTGATTCCGGATCAACTTATAGATTATACGCATGGTCGTATTGATACGTTTTATGAAGATAATCTCAATGAAGTCACACACATTGATTTCACTGCACCCTATTCTGAATCATTACGCCAACAATTAATTAGTGCGGCAGCTGAAAATAATATTAATGTCTATCCAAATGGAACCTATGCTGTAACACAAGGACCGCGCCTGGAAACAGCAGCAGAGATCATTAAATATGAAAGAGATGGTTGCGACATCGTCGGCATGACCAGTATGCCTGAAGCCAGTCTCGCCAGAGAACTTGAAATGGAATACGTCTGCTGTTCACTAGTCGTTAACTGGGCAGCCGGAAAAACAGATGAAATCATCACTATGGAAATCATAGAAAACAATCTAAAAGAAGGACTCGGAAAAATTCACGAATTAATTTCTGCAGTATTAAGAAATAAATAATGAACAGACTCGCAAGTAAATACATTACTTGCCCTTACTGCGGTGAAAACTTTGAATTAGTGATTGATTGCAGCATCCCCGAACAAGAATACATTGAAGACTGCGAAGTCTGTTGCCGACCGATTAATTTATCTGTTTACGTCAATGAAGACGAAGTTACTGTTTATCCTAAACATGAGAATGAATAGAACTTCTGCTTTCGGCCAGAAACGGACATTAGGGAGTTAATAATTATATTTCATAAGTGCTTATGAGCTCAGCTAATTC
>JBFIIJ010000424.1:0-2229 GCA_041601315.1 Gammaproteobacteria bacterium | reverse complement strand
CTTCAGCTGGTTCTGGTAAGACAAGACTAATAGTTAATGATGCTTTAGACAAAGCTAGTCAGGGTTGCAGTGTTTTGATTTCAACTTTTACTGAAGCATGTGAACAAGAAATAAGGTCTAGAATAATAGAAAAGAAAGGCTGCATCCCTGACAATATTATTGTCCAAACATGGTTTTCATTTCTGATCTCCCATGGCGTTAAACCATTCCAAGGCAACTTATTTGAATATGATATTAAAGGCATGTTGCTAGTTAATGGTAAATCTGGATTACGATACAGAAATAAAAAAGGTATTCCTATTTATTGGGGTGAAAATGACTTTGATAAATTTTATTTTACGGACAATAAAAAAATATATTCTGATAAATTAGCTCAACTAACCATACGTTGTAATGAAGTCTCAAAAGGTATGGTCTTTGATCGTATTTCTCGTTGCTTCAAATGGGTATATGTAGATGAAGTACAAGATTTGGCTGGATATGATTTAGAGATCTTGGATTGTTTTTTTAAGTCTAACTCTGACATTGTGCTTGTAGGAGATCCAAGGCAAGCCACCTACTCAACCAATAATTCCAGAAAAAACAAAAAATATGTAAAGTCCGATATTGTAAATTTCTTCGAAGATAATAAGTTGGATATTGAAACAGATAACACTTCCCTAACTGTGAATTATCGTTGTTTTGAAAGTATATGTGATTTTTCAAACAAGCTATATCCAGATTTACCTTCTGCCACTTCAATTTATAATGAAATTACTGGCCATGACGGTATCTTTATTTTATCTGTCGAGAATGTAGACGAGTATCTTAATAGATATAACCCAATCCAGTTTAGAGATAACATAAAAACTACAGTAAACAATAATTTTAAAGTGATTAATTTTGGTAAATCAAAAGGATTAACTTTTGACAGAGTTGTAATCTATCCTTCATCACCAATGATTAAATGGCTTATAGACAATGAAGCCAATCTAACTCAAGCAGCACGATCTAAGCTTTATGTATCACTAACTAGAGCAAAACATAGCGTGGCAATAGTCTTAAAGAAAAATGATTCAAAAAAAATAAAAGGTATAACTATTTATAACCCAACTAATAATGATGCATGATCCAGTTTGTTTAATTTCTTTAAAAGGTCTCAGGTAGATGCAATACAAGGCAAAAAGCCGATTTAATAACCGGAGCTTATATGTAATAAGTGAGGATTTTGAAGCGGATTTTTAACGCCGTAGTCCGCTAGCTGAGAGTTTTTAAACTGGTGCTGGAAAATCTGTACTTCTCATGAGATAAGCATCTACGACTGCGGCCGCAGACCGGCCTTCAGCAATCGCCCATACAATTAAACTCTGCCCGCGCTGCATAAATATGCAGATGTAATTTCCCTTAAATATTTTTATCGACACCATCCTTTTTTCCTTGTAAAAAGTCGTCTTTTTCTGATTCTTTAATCTTCAACTCAGGAGTGATACTCACAATGTCTGATACATTTGTTATGAAAACGGGCGAGGCGACGGTGCTTGCTTCTCAGGATCAATGCACGGATGCCATGCCGGAAATTACCATTGGCGATATCGGCGGGCCGGTGGGTCATGCGTTTGCTAATCTGATGGGCCAAACCGAAGGGCATTCGCGTATGTTTGCGATTCGCGCTACCAATCAACAGGTGAAACCGGCGACTATGATGGTTTCTAAGTGCACGATTAAATCTGTTGAGTATGTGAATTTACTCGGCGGGCCGATTCAATCGGCTATTGCTGATGCGGTACTGGATTCGGTGATTGATGGCGTGATTGATCGTTCTTTGGCAAACAAGATTTGTATTGTCGCGATGGTCTGGCTGGAACCCAAGATTCTGAAACAAGGCTTTATCGACCGCAAGGATTTATACCGCACTAATTACGAAGCGATGAAACTCGCGGTTTCCCGCGCGATGAATGACGAACCCAGCATCGAGGAGTTGATCGCCAACCGTCATAAAATCCATCACGAAATGTACCACCCGGAAACCGGCGAATCGATCTGGTAGCGTTTTACAGAGAATGCAAAACTCCCGCTTACGACTGCATGGAAGCGGGAGTTATTATTTATTTACTGGATTCCCGCTGTTGCGGGAATGACGGATAACCTCACTGAAAACTGTTCCAGACGTTTTCAGTATTTCCACCATCCATGGCGGTCATACAGGTGATGGTAGATCTGTATCACCCATTAGATAACTATCAACCCCTG
>JBFIIJ010000423.1:0-2232 GCA_041601315.1 Gammaproteobacteria bacterium | reverse complement strand
GTGTCACAGGCAGACCATAGTGCGCGATTTATTTTTGATTGATCTACTTTATCGTCTTCGGACATTTCTATTGCTCCAGGAGTTGTTGGAACATGCCTTTCAGCATGCGTTCTCTATTATTCATTAATTGTTGAGTGAGTTGTTTTTCTTTTTGCCAAAGACTCACTAATGCAACAATCTTCTGTTGTATTTCAATCGGCGGTATTTTTACCAGAAGCCTCGATAAGCTTTCTTTGGTTATCATCGGAATATTGGTTCCACGGATTTCATTCTTTATATAGTTTTTAGCTTCATTCTGATTGAGATACCAACAAATATAACCCGGTAATATTTTGTTTTTATTTACTCGAATAATAAGCACTTGATTACTGGCAACAACAGTGGAGTTTGAATCATCGCCTGGTTTGAAAATTGCCGCGTTATAATGTTCACCTCTTGCGGGTATGATCACATCATCTGGTTTCAGATGATTTGATTTATTAATATCTTTCGCATTTATAAAGGGCAGGGTGTCAGAAGTAATCACCATCTTGCCCCTTATGTCTTTTATTTGAAGTACACGCGAATCACCTTTTGGATCTTCCGGTACTTTCCCTCGGAAAGTATGGCCGGTTCGTATGTCAGCAATTTCGTTTAATTGTTGTCGCATTGTTATCTCATTATTAATAGATGATGTGCCATCCCTGGCAACACCCGTTACACCGTACAGCTATTTAGTTGGTTTTGTAGCCACTCTGTTGTTTTATCCCTCAAACCATTCCATGCGGCTTCGCCTTGTAGACGAGTTACTAATAATCCATCATCACCATCCATTACTTCATACAGATAATCACAAACCTGGACAGCTGTTTGGTTAGATGCGATCAACCAAGTCGATTCCAGTGCATGCGAATATATGCCATAACTTCGAATACGCTCATAGAGCGCTTCGTAATTTCTCTGCTTACGCAGGTCGTAACTAATTTGATACACTTTCATCGTTCTTGTTACCTCTCTTCGTTTGAAAGTGGCTTGAACATGTGCGGCTGGTCTCAACCACCTGCCGCACACTTATTTCCTACCTGTAAGTAACTATCAACTTTATAACTCTATAGACCTTCTACTGTAAGGCAGTTGCTATGAATTGTAGTGTGCACTACACTATTGTCAAGAAATATATGCAGTAGAAAGTCTACTGTATTTATTTTTGCTTTGTAAGTTTTTGAAAATAGAGGGTGTTTCTGATTAAAAATAAATTAGAAATTTCGATAACAATTGATTTATTTCAAGGATGATTAAATGAAAATACACGTTTTAAGTGATCTACATATTGAATTTGGTGATTTTACTGTGCCGGAAACTGATGCTGATGTCTTTGTATTTGCTGGCGATATAGGTGTTGGGATTGATGGATTGAAATGGATAGAAAGCCAGGAAATAAACAAACCTATTATATATGTATTGGGTAATCATGAATTTTATAATCATGACATTAGTATAATTCATGAAATTAAAGAGGCTGCTCCGGAAAATATTCATGTATTGAATGATGATGCTGTAGAAATTGAAGGTATTAGATTTTTAGGTTGTACTTTATGGACTGATTTTTTGTTGTTTGGACTGACTGAGCAATATTTTGCGGTACATAATGCAAAGAAGAATATGGCTGATTTTGAAGTGATAAAAAATGAGGGAAGACGGTTTAGTCCGGATGATTCAATCAGGTTACATGAGAAAAGCCGCGATTGGTTAGAAGGTATGTTGTCTATTCCATTTATTGGAAAGACTGTCGTTGTTACTCATCACTTGCCATCTTTTAAATCAGTTCATTCCCGATTTAAAAAGAATATATTATCTCCAGCGTTTGCTAGCGATTTAGATGAATTAATGAATGAAGAGCGGGTAGCGTTATGGATTCATGGTCATACACATGATGCCCATGATTATCAATTGAATGGCGTGAGAGTTGTTTGTAATCCACGGGGATATTTTGGTTATGAACGAACTAATGAATATAGGTCAGACCTAGTCATTAACATTTAGATAATTGGTTACAAGCAAAGACACATAACCAAGGGCTTACTCTAGGTTACATATTCATCCTCAAAGCGAACCGCACGATACATAGCAGGATCCAGTGAGCTAAGCACGTCTAATGTCAACAATCATCATTGGAATACAGCCTATAAACCCTTTATAATCCACTTTTACGGTTAATCTGTCGACAATCTGACCGCTTGCTCCTGAACAGAT
>JBFIIJ010000422.1:0-2232 GCA_041601315.1 Gammaproteobacteria bacterium | reverse complement strand
TTGCCAGCGGCACTGGAGATTCAACAGACGCCGCCATTGCCGATGTCGCGTTATATCGTGTGGGCAATCCTTACCTTCTTCACGATTGGTGTTATCTGGTCATGGCTAGGGCATGTTGATATTGTCAGTGTGGCCATGGGTAAGATCGTACCCAGCAGTCGTGTGAAGATTATTCAACCGCTAGAGACCGGTGTCGTCAGAGAGATCTATGTTAAGGAAGGGGATACGGTTAATGCGGGTGATATATTAGTTGAGTTGGATCCGACATTGACCGATGCCGATCAAGCACAGACCAAAGATCAACAACTCGCACTAAAACTCAATCGTGCACGTATTCAAACTATTCTTGATAAAGTCGACAATCAAAAACAAGAAGATTACTTCTCCGAACTTACTGAGGGTACACCGGCACAAATAAAACTGCAGAAAGATAGAGTCAGTAAACAACTCAATGAATATTATTCGCTACTCGAAGCATTAAAGGACGAAAAGAAGCAACGGCAAGCAGAACGCGGTGCGATAAGAGCACGTATAAACCAACTTGATGCCACCATTCCTTTAATCACAGAACGAGCAAAATCCGTTGAAGGTTTATTAAAAGACAATCTAATACCACGCGCACAGTGGCTAGAACTAGAGCAAGAACGTATAGAGCAAGTACAAGAACGCAATGTGCAAAAAAGTAATTCCAGCATGGTGGGTTCTGCCATTGCAAATATTAATCAACGATTGTCAGCACAGAAAGCCGAGTTTGAAAAAACATTATTAACAGAACTAACGGATGTTGAAAATAGAATCACAGCTTTTGATCAAGAGATGGTGAAAGCAGATAACCGCGTTACCTTACGAAACTTAAAGTCACCTGTAACAGGAACAGTTCATCAACTTGCTATTCACACCATTGGCGGCGTTGTAACTCCTGCGCAAGAATTGATGCATATTATTCCTCACGATGATCCGGTTGAAATCGAAGCGTGGTTACCGAATAAAGACATTGGTTTTGTGCATGAAGGGCAGAATGCAGCAATTAAAGTTGAAACCTTTCCTTTTACCAAATACGGACTGGTGGATGGCGAAATACAAAATGTCTCGAATGATGCCACGCCCGATGAAAACTTAGGCTTGGTGTATGCCATGCGGGTGAAAATGCATCAAACCACAATGAATGCAAAAGAAAAGATTGTGAATTTAACACCAGGCATGGCCGTAACAGTTGAAGTGAATTTGGGACAACGACGATTGATTGAGTTCTTATTAAGCCCTTTGCTGCGTTATAAAGATGAGAGTGTGCGGGAGAGGTAATTTTAAAATATTATTTAGGAAAATTTGGTGATGTTTAACAGTAAAATTTCAAAAACAACTTTTATTTATTTATTAATTATTTGTAACACCTTTTGGGTTCATAATGCGTTTAGTGTTGAAAATGAACAACCTCAACGAGCTAAAGATCGCATATTTGAAAATTATTCTTCTGATAGCTTTCCTCATAACACCTTAAGACAATTAATAAAGCATCATGAAAATCAATTGCTTCTTTCAGCAAAAGATGAATATCACGATCAGTGCAATACAGTTTATGAAGCGATTTTAAATAATAAGGTCGAATACATAGAGCCTGAATGGGAAATAAACGATTTTAATAACCCTAGATTAGAAGAGTTTAAAACTTGTTATTCACATGATGATCTCCCTGAGAAAAGTATTGAAATTGTAGAAAAGGAACCGTTTGGGCATGGTTATAATCTTTTTTATTTTAATCATGTTAAGGATGAAAATTGGAAAGCATTTAAGAAATATAATACGACATTAAACGATGAAAATTTAACTTGGTTGGAAGTGGTGCATGTTTTAGATGGGCCATCAAAAAAACGGATCGCATCATTAAAAAATATTTTACCTGATCAATGTCTTGAAGATAAAACTAAAAGCATACGCGTTGAACTGGAAATCATTAGAAGGTTTATGCCAAATAATGAACTCTACGTTTCATTAGTAAAAAATGGATTATTTAAATTTAATAACCAAATTTATAGTTTTATTTATACTTATAACCCGATAGTTCACGATGTGAAATTGAAAATACATAGATTTAGGAACTTTTCCAATAGAGAAGAATTTGTTGAGAAAGAGAGGGAAAAGTATAAAAAGAATTTGGGAAGTAATTCAAAGCTATTAAATTGTAAAGTCAGTAACAAAGATTACGGAGAAAATGGGGTCAGGTCTTGAATCTTG
>JBFIIJ010000421.1:0-2246 GCA_041601315.1 Gammaproteobacteria bacterium | reverse complement strand
GGGTCGTTAGCTGCATAATAACATTTCAACCAAAAGACAAAAGCAGACATTAATTTCCTTTCTCATCTGCATTTAGTGTTAATTGATATATCTCATTTTTTTTCTTGCCGGTTATCTTTGCCGTTAAGCCTGCTGCATCTTTAGGTGAACATTTTTCTGAAAGAATTTGATTGATACGCAAGGCTTCTTTATCCGTTACTAACGTTTCTTGCGCTCCTTCAACAATAACAACGAACTCGCCTTTGATTTTTATTTCTTCACTTTCGAGTTTTTCATTAATAACTGATAACTTATCACGCACGATTTGTTCGAATTGTTTGGTCAGTTCTCTCGCAATAGTGGCGCGTCTTTCTGCGCCAAATATTTCCTGCATAATTTTTAATGATTCAACTATGCGGTGTGGTGCTTCATAAAAAACTAGCGTTCGTGATTCGGACATTAATTCTTGTAAGCATTTTTTTCGCGCTTCGCTTTTTGCCGGCAGATATCCTTCAAAGGTAAATTTGTTGGTTGGTAAACCAGATGCGGACAAAGCAGTAATAATGGCTGAAGGGCCGGGAATGGGAACAACCTGAATATTGTTGTCATGTGCTGCGACTACCAACTTATATCCCGGATCATTAATTAATGGTGTTCCGGCATCGGAAATCAGCGCAATGGACTCACCATTCTGTAACTGCTGTATCAATTGTTGAGTCACTTTTTCTTCATTGTGTTCATGATAAGCACAGATTTTGGTTTTAATACCAAATCGTTCCAGCAAGGTTTTGCTATGGCGCGTGTCTTCGGCAGCAATTAAATCGACCTGTTTCAATATCTCAATCGCTCGTTCGCTGATATCGCCCAGATTACCGATTGGTGTAGCTACAATGTATAGAATTCCTGACAAACTTCGCTCCCGAATTTAAGTACCGCAGAAAATGTCTTTTTACGCGATAGCGGCGTCAGCTCCGTGCTCAAATCCTCATGTATTAATCATACACTCCGGTTCTGTGCGCGCTGCTTCCTTGCTCTCACAAAAAAATCCTGTTTTCTGAGGCACTTTAAAACTAACTTGATAAATTTATGTCGTAATTATCACTGCAATGTACAATAGATACCATGAGTATAAACACGCGCCTTTTTGTTATTTTACTTTTATCACTGTCCTTATTATCCGGTTGTGGTCCTACACGCCCGTCAAATCAACAGGCTCAGGTCGATCCTGAGGAAAATGCTCGCGTTTTAATCCAGTCTGGCGACTATTCTGCTGCGGCAGTGGAGTATTTAACACTGGCGGAAAATGACAAAAATAATTCATCCGTTTATCGCCTTAAAGCGGCGGCGGCCTATGTTGAAGCTGGACAATATGCTGAAGCAGATAAAGTCATCAGCGAAACAACGGTTTCTGACAAAGATTCAATACAGAAAACAAGAATGCGTATTTTAAGCGCGCGTTTGCAACTGGAATTTGGACAGCCAGGCAATGCGCTTAATATGCTTAACGAAATAGCCGGAAGCGAAATTCCTTCAAGCCTGCAAACAAGCTATTACGATATTTTGGCTCGCGCCTATCTGGCACATGGCGATTATCTTAAAGCAGCAACGGAACGATTAAAACTTTCAAAATTGTTAAGTTTGCCGACTGAAGTTGATCAGAATAATCGTGCGCTTTGGGATATATTTGAATCTATACCCGAATCCGAGCTTGAAGAATTACGTTTTGTTGCGCCAGACGAATTAGCAAGCTGGTTTGAACTGGCATCAATATCTCAAGGTTATCGATATGAGCCAGCGAAATTAAAAAATGCGATTGATGGCTGGATTCAACGTTATCCCGGTCATCCGGCTTATGCTTCTATCGCGTCACAACTGATTAGTCGTAGCACTGAATTTGTTCAACGCCCTTCTAAAATCGGATTGTTATTACCGTTATCAGGACAGTATCAAAAATCATCCACCGCAATTCGTGATGGTTTTTTGGCTGCGTGGTATATGGACAATCAGGGAAAATCAGAAATTGAAATTTATGATGCAAACTCATTAAACATTCGTGAAGTTTATCAACAAGCCGTTGCAGATGGTGTTGAATATGTTGTCGGTCCTTTGGAAAAAGAAGCTGTTAACCAATTGGCCGATTACGGAGAGCTTCCAGTACAAGTGCTGGCACTGAATCGTCAGGACGTAAAAAGCGAAGATGGCGTTAATCAAAAATTAATGCAATTTGCCTTGTCGCCGGAAGACGAAGCCATACAGGTTGCCGAAGC
>JBFIIJ010000420.1:0-2262 GCA_041601315.1 Gammaproteobacteria bacterium | reverse complement strand
TCAGCGGTTAAAATGAGAGCGTAGCGAACATTTTGATCCGTCTGCATGCCTTGTTATGCATCTTTTTGCTGTACAAGTGCGACACCAGGTTTATATGAAAACTCGCCACTATCATCTTTTAATAAGCCATTGTCGTTCGGAACTTTCAATTTAACGAATCTCAAAACCTTGGGATAGGCTTGAATCACCTCATGAATCTCCTCGTCCTTGCAAGTTTCTCCCACAGCCTGCTTTGCACTATCGAAACCCATTGCTGTCCATTGATTCGAGGATAATCTTCCCAATATTAAATCGCGCCTAAGCTCTAGCAATCTTTTCCTTGATGCATCGAAAGCGAGCCAAATTAAACATGCTAGATACAAGACCACTAGTACGATCAAAGCAGCAGCTTTCCAAGAGGTAGTTAAACTTGGAAAGAATTTTAGGATTGCTTCCATCCAGTAGTTGAGAACAATAGGAAACACAATGAATGAAGCCAATGCCAGATGCGCTGGCGACGCTTCCGTTAGAACAGTAAGAATGTTCTTGAAATCGTAATCCTTCATTTCAGAGCCAGTTTTTTAGATGCATAACGAAAAAGCTGAGAGGCGCGAACTGCGAAGCGGTTCCGCGTCCCTCTCCAACATCTTGTTATACGGCAGTTATTTGTCGCGTTTCTCGCCATTTTTTTCTGGATCATAGCTTTCTCTTACATACTGAATATCAGGAGCCTCCACATCTGGATCTGGTTTGCTATCATTATCATTCTGATCGACGTCATTGTTGTCTTTGTCTTTATCATCAGTCATATCGTCTCTCCTGTGTTGTTGCGAGAAATAAAGGTTTGTTCGGGCTGTTTATCAGATTCGTTGAGCCATGTATGGGCACCCATACATACTGTTAGGAGCACAATAAACGTCCCAGTCACAATGATGCTCCAATAACCAATCGTAAGCCTATGAACCTTGGTCTGTACAATGCTTCGATTGTGTGCAGCACCTTCGCTAATCCGACGTGCCATAGCAAAATATATATCAATCAAGGAATTATCTACATAGAATTTGCACATTACTTCATTGACGCTGATAGTTGCTCTTCTATCGATAGTGAGGACTCGAAAAACGAAAATCCAGGAAACCACCAATCCGATCAGCACAGCGATTGCCAATAAGATTATGATCCATTCTAAGCAAGCTGTAGGCGGGATTACTTTACTACCAAGCCACTCAACCACAAGGCCGTATAAACCAACCAATAGGGTTAGAACTGATAATAATCCGAAGGCTTTACTTTCAACTCGCGTCAGTCGTTCAACTTCTGCAGAAAAGTCTTCTTTTGCCAGCTTATATAACTCTTCGTATTTAGTGCTCATGCGTTAACCGACGTATAACGACCAAGCTGTGCGGCGCAAATGAAGCGCAGCGTAGTTTGCATGCGAACGAGCGCCTTGTTAGCCCTTTTTATTGCCCCTGTTCTCACAACTTCTTTGCTTTGTCTAATTTTCTATGAACAAATGAGATCATAGAAAAAATATCCAATGCGTCTTGCTCAGTCATAGGCCAAACCAGTTTGGGCGCATGAGCCGTAGGATTTCTCACGGCACCAAAAAGACCAACAAGAATATTGCTAAAACCTTTTTGTTCACTCAACTCGGTTTCAGTGTATAAACTATTTAACGCCAGAATAGGCGACTTAACGGAGAAAACCTCATTTACCAATTCTGCACCATCAGTTGTAAGCCCTGTCATTGTTCGTATTCTTTCACCGACGCCTTTTATTGCTTCAAGTACCGCATGGAAATAGTTTTCATCAAGCAACTCTGCCTTACAGTACTTGAAAACTTCAGGATGCGCCCCTCTATCTTCTAGTATTGATCGTAGTGCTCCCGCGCGTGCTCTTGCACCTTTGAGTGTAGTTTCTACTGGCGTGTGAATTACTTTTCCGTCTTCTCCTACACTGAAGCCGGAAAAAGCCAAAACAACATTAAGCTCACTTCGCCTCCATTCAAACGCTTCCTTATTACGAGCGTATTTAACAGGGTCTAATGCACGATTAATAAACATTATTAGGTGGTTCCCTACCTGGTGCTTGTTTTGCGCCCCTGCTAATGCATTAAATAATCTTTTCCATTTGGTCATGTCTGACGAAACATCTTCCACTCGACAATCAGCCAGCACATACCCAATTTCAGTGCCAGTGAGCCCCCTTTCGGTGTCTGCCAGTACTCTGCATGCTGCTTCCAGTTTCTGAGCATCAAATGGCGCGATTCTTTCCATCGTATTT
>JBFIIJ010000419.1:0-2268 GCA_041601315.1 Gammaproteobacteria bacterium | reverse complement strand
CATTGATCCTTGGCAGGACTAAAAAGCGTGGTAAAACTATAAAAGCAATCCAACCGATGTTTCCAAGATACCTGTTTATACATTTAAGTGACCAAACTGATGACTGGGGACCTATTCGTTCGACTCTAGGTGTGTCAGCGCTGGTTCGTTTTGGTATGAAGCCAGCGGTAGTGCCAGAAAATATCATCAATAGCCTTAAAAAAAGCGAAAATAACCAAGGAATTCATGAGCTTCCAAGCAAAACCCTAACGCCTGGCGATAACTTATTGATTGTTGAGGGGCCTTTCGAAGGCTACGAGGCCACTTTATTTAGCCAAAAATCAGAAGACCGTGTGATCGTACTTCTGAAAATCGCTGAAAAATTTGTAAAAGTTAAGTTAGAACAATCACTTATAGAACCTCTTGGTTAAACATCATTCCTGTAAATAAACCATTTTTTTTAATGGTTAAAACGCTATAAATCACCATATCTAGTAGTTCATAATATGAACACTCTGTTATATACTGTTCAACTTATGAACACTAAGCAGAAAGAAGATACCGCCACACTGGAAATTCTTCAAACCATTGAAAATAAGAATGATGTGACGCAACGACATATTGCCGACAAGCTTGATGTTGCGCTTGGTTTGGCGAATTCGTATTTAAAGCGCTGCGTTCATAAGGGACTGGTAAAAGTACAACAGGCCCCAGCTAATCGTTACCTTTATTATTTAACACCCAAAGGCTTTGCAGAAAAAAGTCGTCTAACTGCACAGTATTTAAGCTATTCGTTTAACTTTTACCGTCAATCTAGTGCATCACTTACAGTACTATTCGAACAATGTGAGCAAATAAAAGCAAAACGAATTTTATTTGCAGGGATATCAGAATTGACCGAGATTGCTTCAATACGTGCCCTAGAGCATGGGTTAAAAATTGTTGGTTCATGGGAACCTAATAGTAATGATAAATCATTTTTAAATATGCCTGTATGGTCAAGGCTTGAGGAAATCCCTCATTATGATCGTTGCATATTAACTACATTAGATAAAGCAACTGAATATCATAGGTTGCTTATCAGTCAAGTTGGTACTGAAAAAGTTATGGTACCTTCGATTCTTGGTGTGAATGAAAAGTTTAACAAGTAACTAAGTAAAACTGGTTACAAATGTTTTAGAAGTGCCAATGCGGTGTTAAATATTAACACCGCATGGCGGTAGCGTGCTTTAAAACTATATTTCGTCGAGTAATGTGTTGTCCTCAGTTTTTGATTCTCAAGTAAATTATCTATGAATGATGTTTCTATAAACAAGAAAATATGGCGTCTTCTAAGCTTGAGACAACGTCGTATGAGTATCATGTTGTTCGGTATGATGCTTGTGGGAATGGCACTTGAAACATTGGGGATTAGTTTGGTGATTCCGGCGCTTACTTTAATTTCAGATAAAGAACAAATAAACCAATCACAAGTTTTATTGTTTTTAATACAAATAACAGGTAGTTCTGATAGGAATCAGCTTGTTTTATCAGGGATGGTTGCACTGGCTATAGTTTACACAATTAAAATTATATTTTTAGCTTTCCTGGCCTGGACTCAGGCGCGGTTTTCATTTGGAATTCAAATTGATCTTTCACAAAGACTTTTTGCAGATTATCTGCGTCAACCCTATACATTTCACCTTCAGCGAAACTCAGCCCAATTAATTCGTAATGTGACAAGTGAAGTTACGATGTTTACTAAGGTAATACAGTCTACTCTCCTAATATTAACGGAGGGATTAATCTTTTTGGGTATTTCAATGTTGTTATTTTATATTGAGCCATTGGGAGCTTCCGTGGTTGCCTCTACTCTTTTTATAGCCGCGTGGTTGTTTCATCGACTGACAAAAGGTCCTATTCTTAGCTGGGGCAAATCTCGTCAGTTGCATGAAGGTTATCGTTTACAGCATTTACAACAAGGATTAGGCGGGGTAAAAGAAGTCAAATTACTTGGTAGAGAAGCAAATTTTCTTGCTCGATATAGTGTAGATAACACAGGTACCGGGCGAGTTGGCGAATTACAAGCCACTTTTCAGGCGTTACCACGTCTTTGGTTAGAGCTTCTTGCAATATATGGTCTGGTTTTGCTGGTTATAGTTATTATTGAACAAAATAAATCATTAGATACTCTTTTGCCATTGTTGGGGCTTTTTGCGGCCGCTGCATTTAGAGTCCTGCCATCAGCTAATCGAGTACTAAGTGCCATACAGGCCTTTAGATATTCTTTGCCAGTGATAAATACACTCT
>JBFIIJ010000418.1:0-2300 GCA_041601315.1 Gammaproteobacteria bacterium | reverse complement strand
GTCTCTAGGTTGTATATGTAAATGATCCTGGATGAATAAGTTTTATTTTAATTAGGCGAAATATCTTGGTGAAACTAGGAAGTGGTTACTCGGTAAAGTTCATGTCCACTTTCATAGTACTTCTTTTCAAATGGACTTATAAACTGATCTATTTCAATCGTATCCAAAGAGGCGGTTTTATTAAGCGCTATCTCTAATGCGAATTTAAATTCGTCGGCATAAATTTTCCAGTTAGTTCTTAATTCAATTTGATCACATAAACTTAACATTTCAGGGAAAACAGGATGTCCATGCCATCGCCGTTTTAGTTGATCTTTTTTCGGCCATGGATTTGGGTAGAAAAGATAATGCTTTTTAATATTCCAGTTTGATTGTTTAATCATGCGCCATATGTCGATAACGTCGGCTCGTAATAAAATTAAATTATCTTTTTCATAAAAATTTCCATTTTTAAGATAGCCATTCAGGCGTTTTTCAGATTTGTCGATACCAACTATAATTGCATCGGTATTTTGTTGAGATAAAGCATAACTGCTTTCACCGGTGCCACAACCGGAATCAAGAATGATAGGCAGGTTTTGATTATTTATTATTTCATTAGCTTTATGAAAAATCTCACCACTAAAGGGTCGGTAAGGTTTTCTAAAAGAATTAACGAGGTGTTTTTTAATTTTATCTTCAAGATCTTTATGAACACCGATTTGGTTGCTCGTAACGATGCTTGATTTGTTCGACATTAATCTTGAAATTGAATAACCGTTTCTGCTTCAAAAACAGGGCCATCAACACAAACACGTTTCATAGCCGGCCCATTATCTGTTTCTATTAATACCGTACAACCAGCGCAACCACCGACTGCACAAGCCATGTATTCTTCTAATGAAACCTGACAAGGCAGATCATATTCTTTAGCAAGTTGTGCAACTGCTTTCAGCATTGGTGTTGGGCCACATGAAAATATTTCGACCTCTTGTCGTTCAGCTTCATCTAGATTATCTAACCAATGACGCGCTAGATCAGTAACGTAACCATTAAAACAACCTGCGTAGTCTTGTAAACTGGTTAAACGTGAAGGAATTCCCCAGTCATCTAACAGTGGCATACTGGCAATCACATCAGATGGCATTTCCTTTAACATGATTTGCGAAGGACGGCTCTTGAAAGGAAAAGGAATTTCAGATCCCATGATCACTAACGGACTTAAACCTTTTGTCGTGTTCTTAATATGTTCAGCAAGAAATACCATGGGTGGAATACCAACGCCACCACCAATTAATAAGGGACGTTTTTTATAGCCTTCCATTTTAAATGATTGACCAATCGGACCAATTAAATCTATCTGATCTCCTACTTTACGTTTTGATAATAAATCCGTGCCTTGTCCATGTACTTTATAAAGTACATCAATGGTTTTCTTTTTTGGATCGCTACGCATGATAGACATAGGGCGACGCATGGCTAATGAAGGATCACATTGCATGTGTACAAAATGTCCAGGCTTGGCATGCATTGCGGTTTCCGGTGCGTGCAAGCGAAGATGATATTGATCATCAGCATAAGCATCTTGCGACAATAATTCTGCCTGTTCTACATATAATGTATTACGAGTTGCGGGGTGTTTCATTATTCTTCCCGGTTAAAAACAATTTTGCCATTCAATAACGTGTGGCTAACCAGGCCTTGTAGTTCCCAACCCTGAAAGGGTGAATTTTTACCGGCACTGAGTAACTTCTTTTTATGTACACTTTGATGCAAGTTTGGATCGAGGATACAAATGTCAGCATCTTTGCCTATACCCAGAGTGCCTTTATCTATGCCAAGAATATTAGCGGGTTGATATGTTAGTTGGCTGATCGCTTCAGTAAATTTAATTTCTTTTCGATTCGCCAGATGTGACATGAGTGGTAATAATAATTCAACTGTTGATGCACCCGGTTCAGTCAAACTAAACGGTGCAGCTTTAGCATCAACATCATGCGGTTGATGATCAGAACAAACGGCAGAAATTGTTCCGTCATTAATACCTGCAATTAATCCTGCGCGGTCGCGCTCACTACGTAAAGGCGGCTGTAAATGACAATCACTATTGTATTCAGCAATGTCCATTTCGGTTAGATGTAGATTACAAATAGCGACGTCTGCTGTTACTGGTAAACCTTGTTTTTGACCTGCTTTAATTAAACTAACGCCCCGAGCAGAAGAGATTCTGCAAAAATGAAGTCGGACACCAGTCTGTTCAGCTAATAGTAACGCTCTGCTTATAGCTACAGTTTCTGCGCTTTCAGGTATCGCTGGTAATC
>JBFIIJ010000417.1:0-2307 GCA_041601315.1 Gammaproteobacteria bacterium | reverse complement strand
TGCTCGCGTAGCTATTGCAGAAGACCGTTATCTTGGCGGCACCTGTGTCAATGTTGGCTGTGTTCCGAAAAAATTATTTGTCTATGCTTCGCATTTTACAGAAGAATTTGAAAATGCAAAAAGCTTTGGCTGGAATATTGGAAATACTGATTTTAACTGGTCAACATTAATCAAAAATAAAAATACCGAAATAAAACGTTTGAATGGTATTTACAAAAAAATACTCGATAACTCTGGTGCTGAAACTATACGAGGACGTGCAAAAATAGTTGATGAACATACCGTTGAAATTAATGGTGAACACATTACTGCTGAGCGCATATTAATTGCTACGGGTGGTTGGCCGAGTGTGCCTGATATTCCCGGCAAAGAACATGTTATTTCGTCTAATGAAGCTTTCTTCCTTGAATCACTTCCAGAAAAAATCATTATAGTTGGTGGCGGTTATATTGCTGTTGAGTTCGCCGGCATTTTTCACGGCATGGGAGTAAATACAACGTTACTTTATCGTGGACCTCTATTCTTACGTGGCTTTGATCAAGATGTTCGTGAAGCGCTTGCTAAAGAAATGCAAAAGAAAGGCATCAACATTAAGTTTGATTCGAATATCTGTGAAATTGAAAAAGATAATGATCAATTGCTCGCCACGCTTGAAGATGGAGAACAAATTAAAGCTGGACAGATTATGTATGCCACTGGTCGAAAACCAATGATAGACAATCTTGGTTTAGAAACAGTTGGGATAAAGTTAGATAAAGATAATGCCATCATGGTTAATGATCAGTATCAAACAAATATTCCTTCTATCTATGCAATTGGTGATGTCACCAATCGTGTTAACTTAACGCCTGTCGCGTTAGCAGAAGGTATGGTATTGGCAAAACGCTTTTTTGCTAATGAAGATAAAGACGTAGACTATTCAAATATTCCAACATGTGTATTCAGCCAACCAAATATTGGTACTGTCGGCTTAACTGAAGAAGAAGCACGAGAACAGTATGATGAGATAGAAATATATAAATCATCATTCAAACCAATGAAGTTATCTTTGTCAGATAGTGATGAAAAAACATTCATGAAGTTAATCGTTGATAAAAAAAGCGACCGTGTGATCGGAGTGCATATGCTTGGCCCTGACGCCGGTGAAATAATTCAGGGTATTGGCATAGCAATAAAAGCAGGTGCCACCAAGAAAGTATTTGATTCAACTATAGGAATTCATCCTACAGCGGCTGAAGAATTTGTAACGATGCGTGACCCGGTTAGTGACTAGAACTTAACAAATAAAAAAGCTGCAACAATCAATCATTGTTGCAGCTTTTATAAACTCGTTTCTTAGTTACGCTGCCTTTGGATTTGCGCCATATTCATTATCTGCGCGGCTATCTTGTACAAGAAAAACCAGAATAACTATCGCTCCAATCAATGGGATAAGAATTATCAATTGCCACCAACCACTACGACCAGTGTCATGAAGCCGTCTACAAGCAATACTAATACTAGGAATAATTAAAACCAGATTAAATATAGCAGATAAAGCCACCATTCCAAGAGCTGTATCTATACCAATTAAAACCAGGTAAATAATCGTGTAAATCAATACAAACATCCAATATTGGGTACGAGTAGCTCGACCGGAAAAGTCCGCATATTTCTTAAAAGCATCAGTAAAATATTCCATTGTTATTTTCCCCTTATTTTTTATTGAAAATGACACTGCTCCCGAATGACAGTCTAGCAGCGATTATATCCTCATGGGTAGCGCTTTACTGACTATAGCTAGCCAAGGCTGTTGCTCTCTGGGCATTCCTTCCGGACGATAGTAATGATGAAGTACTTGAAAACCAGCTTTTTCGAGAAAGACCTTACTATCTTCGAGTTCCATATAATGCCCATAGCGCTGTCCTTGCCAGCCTTCTGTGTTTCCTCTTGGGTTTGATGAAAATAAAATTCCACCCGTTCGTAAAGCACAATGTAATTGTTTTAAAACACGAGGAAATTCCTTACTTGGAATATGAAACAGTGAAGCATTAGCGAAAATACCATCGAAACTATTTTCTTCCAATTCAAGATTTAGAAACTGTTGGTGCAATGCAGGGCATCCACTATGTTTTTCGGCCATCTCACAAAAAGATTTGCTGCCATCAAGTCCTATAGGCTTATGGCCTAATAATTTAAAAGCAGAAACATCGCGACCTGGGCCACAGCCAAAATCAAGAATATCCAGAGGTTTATTTTTTGGAAGCGCTTGTAAGAAGGCTTCAATGTTCTGGCTGACATCATGATCTCTCGTTCCCAACCAAAATG
>JBFIIJ010000416.1:0-2328 GCA_041601315.1 Gammaproteobacteria bacterium | reverse complement strand
GCCAATCAATATCACGTGTATCAAACGATACAATAATTCGACCGGACTGTCCGACTGACAAGGATTGAATATGTTTATCATCGAAGGACTCCGGTAAAGTGATATTCAGTTCATCAACACTATTAGGGAGATGTTTGTGTTCTGAATAATGATCTTCTATCGCATGTTGAACAGGTTCCGCTGCTTTCATGCCATCAACAACAATACTCGCCGCAACAAAACTAAAATTGTCCGGTGGAAACACCATCGCACCGACAATTCCTATAATGGCAAACAAAATGGCAACTTCACCGACAGAAGCAGCGGAAATTGTTCCTTCCTTCAACAAACGCCATGCTTTATGAATCATGATAATACCCGGAATACCAAGTACACCGACCGGCGCCCACCATAAGAATTCAGAAGTAAAAGACGCTTTTAGATCAGCAAGCGCAACACCACGCTCAATAAAATAACTCACTATCCAGGCCAACGTGATAAAACAGATCAGAGAACCACAGATCAACAGGAAGTAAGCAAAGACACGTTTTGCTTTAGTCATACTTCAAGTTCCATGATCCAGATATGACGTAAGGGATAAACAACATCAATCACAAGTAACCCTGCCATGAAAGCAAGTACATAGCTCATAGCTAGACTGGTAATGATGCCATCGAGAATAAACAAAGCGACAAACACACTGATCGCAAACAGGGGTTTGGTGATAAACAAGCGTTTAGGATGCGCAGCAAATAACTTGACCATCTTACCCTCGCAATACAAACGACAAGCCAACTCACCTTTTGCTTTATCAAGCACGTCGAACTCGACTTTGTAATTATGATTGTTAATTGCAAATGGATGTTCGCTCAACTTAGACATAGAACGTTTTTCTGAAATGAGTTCGTCATTAACGTACACATACTCTTTACCAGTAGCCGATGAACCACCAGCACGGAATGACAAACCATTAAACTCAAATTGAAAGTCGTAACCGTTTCTGATTACAGGTGTTGATACAGGTTTATCTCTTTTGGACTGCATCGACTTATTGTATATCTGTTTAAGCATGCTTGAACGTTAATGAAATGGCGCGCCCGGGAAGATGGATCCGGGCACTGACAAGTCAAGGTTCAAAAGGCTCTAATTCTTCCAATGGTTCTTGAACCTGCATCTGTGGATTATATATTTCTGTAGCTACTGGATCACTCTCTACAGCATTATGCTTTGAATTATTTTTTTGTACTCTAATCATTTGGAAATCGCTCGTATTACTTAGTGCTTTGCAGGCTACAACATCCCTATTATTGGGAGCTAGTTCCCAGGTTATGCCAATATTCTTTAGTGCACCTTCTAGCATGAAATTATCTTTAAGTTTTATTTTTACAGACACCCATTGATCCCACTCTTTAGGACACATATCTTTAGCGATATTGGCCTTATAATTATAAACGCCGGTTAATACACCATTCTCAACACCGCCTTCTATTAACTTATCTCCAGCTTTATATTGCTGCTGTCCGTATATGCTTCCTACCTTTTTCCAATAACCGACCAGTTTTCCAACTTCATCCTTAAATTCGACAATTGCATAAGGTCCGTATTGCCATTCACCAAGAAACCCGGAACCAGAACTATGTTTAGGTTTTGATTTATATTCGGAAAGTTTATAACTCTCCGGTTTTTTTGTTGTTAGATCCAACCCATCTGGAATTAAAAATTTTCCATCTTTTGATTTTTTACAATCTTCAAGTTGTGCTGCCAATACAGCAACGGCTGCTTTATATTGTTTATCAATACTCTCTAACGCACTCTCTTTATCTTTTTTATTTTTGTTTAACAGTTTTTCAATCTCATCCAGACGCTTTTGTTCAAACTCTTTTTTATCTTTCAATGCGGGCAATTGATCCTTTAACCCCTTGGCTCCCTTTTTACAGTCTTCTTCCATAGATTTCAGTTCGGTACGCTGCTGCTTTAGACTTTTAATCTCTTTCTTTATCCCTGATATTTCTTTTTCAATATAGTCACAATTACTTTTGCATTGCCCTCTGCGGGTTTCTCCACGTACTAA
Source organism: Gammaproteobacteria bacterium (assembly GCA_041601315.1). Lineage (GTDB taxonomy): Bacteria > Pseudomonadota > Gammaproteobacteria > Eutrophobiales > Eutrophobiaceae > UBA7359. Next base: position 278 of record JBFIIJ010000416.1, on the reverse strand, counting down.
TCGTTCATTTTGAAAACGAATATCATCTGAAATACGTTCTTGTTTTTTAGCCATATCTTCACAATACGATAATGAAGGGTCATCTTCAGCATCGATCATAGACTGAACATGAACCTGCTGTTTCATCGCTGACTCATAAGCTGACTTTTGTAACTGATGTTTTTCTTCCAGCTCTTTTATTTGCTTATCGTAATCTTTAGTCAACTTGTTTCTTTTGTCTCTCCATTCATTATCCAGACGATCCATTTGCGTTTTAAATTCTGTCTCACATAGTTTGC
>JBFIIJ010000415.1:0-2387 GCA_041601315.1 Gammaproteobacteria bacterium | reverse complement strand
GGCCCTCCAAGCGACCGCTTGCAGCGGCTCTTGAGCGCGTGCGTTAGGCCGCTGAGGATACCGCTTTCACAAGGTCACTTTTTGAAGCGCCCACAGAAAGTAACGATTTAATAACAAGATCAATTGAAACAGAAGCATCTCCAGCTTCCATTTTTGCAACTCTGGATTGGCTGGATTTAATTAATTTAGCTACGTCTTCCTGGCTTAAATGTTTTTTGGTACGCAATTTCTTTAAGCTTTTACAAAGAGAAAGCTTTAACTCGATATATAACTCTTCTTCTGGGCTAAGCTCTAAAAAATCTGAGGCCGATCCAATTTTCCAGCCTTTTGCTTCAAGCTTTTTCTGTTTATTTGATCGCATCGTCATAACCTCTTAATCGCTCTTTACAAATATCAATTATCTTTTTGGCAGTTGTATTTGTTTTCTTTGCAAACACTTCCAGAATAATAGCAGCCATACAACTTCCTTGTCTTTTGGACTCATGCAGAGAGTATATGTCAAATATGACATATTGCAAGTATAGATTTATCGATCTAATCAACTCAGGAATGAGATGCGCTAAGGCGCTTTCATGGTAAGGCGTTATAAAAATAAATAAAGAAAACCTTCTTCTACTTTATGTTCTATCTTATTAAGCGGCTGGTAATTTCCTTTTTCCAGGCATTCACCATTCTTTAGATTGAATTTCCAGTGATGCATTGGGCACTCTAATGTCATGCCATTGATTGCGTCGCTGGGGATATTTGAGTTCTTATGTGGGCAGATGCTATCAAACACCTGAAATGTTCCTTCGCTTCTTACTACAAAACAAGCTTTATTATCATATTCAAGTCGTGATACATCTTGTTTAATTTCATCAACAGCAATTAATTTAATCCACTGTTTTTTTTTAGCCGTCTTTCCTTTTACCAAACTATCTGAATCAAACTCGGGTAGACCCATTTTTATAATAATATCTATCGCCCAGATAATTTTACTTAAGCCTAAAGTCGGCATGCAAGTTAACATCGCATCCAGAATTTCATCTGCTGTATTGCCCTGCTTCAATGCTCTTTTAAGATATTGTTTTAAACCTGCTTCGGTTTTCGCATCAACTTTTGTTATAACGGATAACAAGGAGCGCGTTTTATCATCAAGATGTTTGCCACCTTCTTTTAAAAATTTAAAGTAAGGTTCAATCGCATCTTTTCTGACTTTTAACAAATAATCCAGTGCATCACTCATTAACTTTCCTCTTCTGCGTTTTCTTGATCGCCCCAGTCTCTTGGCGTCATTTCGATAAGTTGTTCTGATAATTTATTAGAATAAATATCTTCCATTAACAATTTTACTGTTGGGTTATAATAATCATCGTGAATTATCATAATATTTATTTTAGGATCAATTGATTTATAAATCTCTTCTGCTTTTTTAAATAATAATGTTTTTTTGACCGCACGTTGTACCGGTATATTAACTGAAACAATACCGACCTTGTGACTATTTTTTAAAGTACAGGCATTCATATTGTTTTTTTGAAAGCAACGCACGCCTGCATTCATAATAAGGCCTTTAGATTCTGCATCTACAGTGCGAAACCGCACTTCGGCAAAGCTCAGTCTTTTTTCTACAGTCGTACCAAATAATTCAAAATAATCAGCCGTAACAAACAAACCTGAAATAATTATTATGGAGGCGACTACATAGATCGCTGTTTTTATAACTTTTATATTCACGTTTTAATCTCTACGCAAACGATCTGTCACAGAAATAGGCGTCGGGTATTTCATAACAATAATGTATGACGACACAACGAATGTAATCAGCGTTGCTAATTGTATTAAATATGACGTTTTATCATCAATAAATCCTGACTCAACCGCAAGCACAGCAATGAGTAATGAAAATTCACTAATCTGCCCCAGTCGAAAACCTGTCTCGAATGAAACGTATCTCTTTTCACCTTGATCGCGCAACAACCAACTAAATACCAGTGGTTTAAATACAAGTACCATGACTGCAAGTATTGATGCAGGAATATAAATCTCATTGATTAAGGACATATTAAATCCCGCACCAAGCGAAAAGAAAAAGATAATTAAAAAGAAATCTCGCAAGGGTTTCAGACTATCCGTAATGAATAACGCTATAGGACTCGAAGCTAAGGTTACTCCGGCAATGAATGCGCCTATTTCGTGAGACAGACCAACATAATGTGCTAGTTCGGCAACACCAAGACACCATGCTATCGCTAGTAAAAAGATGTATTCATGTATTTGGTCGAAACGTTGTATGAGTTTAATCAGAATAAATTTTTCTATTAAATAAACAACGCCGATTAATAATGGCAAATAAAGCAACTGCAGTGCTATATCGACGACTAAATTTCCGCCTTTGCCGTAACCTT
>JBFIIJ010000414.1:0-2389 GCA_041601315.1 Gammaproteobacteria bacterium | reverse complement strand
CATTTTTTTCATCGGCTTGTTCAACAGACATGACATTTAATTGCCAGCCAGTTAACTCACTAGCAAGCTTTACATTTTGACCACCGCGACCAATCGCTTGTGACAAATTCTCTTCAGCAACAGCAACATCCATCGTATGTTCATCTTCATCAACCATAATCGAGGCAACTTCAGCAGGTGCCATTGCATTAATGACATACTGCGCAGGGTTTTCATCCCAAAGTATAATATCAACACGTTCGCCACCCAATTCGTTTGAGACGGCTTGAACTCGAGAGCCACGCATACCGACGCAAGCACCGATAGGATCGATTCTTGGATCATTTGCTTTAACAGCAATTTTAGCTCGCGCACCAGGATCTCTTGCACCATTTATAATATCGATCATGCCTTCATTTATTTCCGGTACTTCAATTTTAAATAAATCGATCAATAATTCCGGTGCGGTACGACTTAAAAATAATTGTGGGCCACGTGTTACTTCCGGTTTAATTTCTTTTAAATAAGCACGAATACGATCACCCGGGCGAATCGCTTCACGAGGAATCAATTCTTCTCTCGGAATAAATGCTTCTGCATTACTACCAAGATCAAGAATGATACCGCTGCGTTCTGAACGTTTAACAACGCCGCTTACCATTTCACCAACACGACTTTCGTAAGCATCTAATACTTGTGCACGCTCAGCTTCGCGTACTTTTTGTACAATCACCTGTTTCGCCGCTTGTGCTGCAATACGACCAAATTCAATCGAATCCATTGGTTCTTCGATAAACTCTCCAATCTCTACATCTGGATTTTTTTCTTTAGCATCAGATAAGGAAACTTGTCTTGTCGGAGCTTCAAGCGATTCAGGATCGTCATCAACAACTTCCCAACAACGGAACGTATTGTAATCACCTGTTTCACGATCAATAGCAACGCGTGCCTCTAAATCTTCACGATTTCGTTTTTTGGTCGCACTAACAAGTGCGGCTTCAATCGCTTCAAAAATAATATCCTTAGCAACACCTTTTTCGTTACTAACGACATCAACAACCATTAATATTTCTTTATTCATTTACCTTACTCATTAATATGAATCAAAACTGCGGAACCAGACGTGCACGTTCTATTAATCTAAATGGCACGTTATATTCTTCATTATCACAATCAATGACGACTTCTTCTTCATTAACCGCTTTTAAAATTCCAGAGAAACGCTTTCTGTTATTGTATTTTTCATACAACCTCAGTTTAATCGTTTCTCCAATAACCTTATTAAACTGATCTACTGTAAACAAAGGCCTATCCAGCCCCGGAGATGAAACCTCCAGGTCGTAATTACCTTTTATCGGGTCTTCAACATCAAGTACTGCTGAGAGTTGTCTACTCACTGCGACACAGTCTTCAACAACGATTCCACCCTCTTTATCGATATAAACCCGCAATATCGATCCATGAGTACTTTGATTGAGTTCAATACCCAGTAACTCATAGCCTAAAGCGGCTACTTCTGTCTCGAATAAATCGATTAATACCTGATTTTGTCTATACATAAGAGCCGGAAACAAAAAATGGGCTCAAGGCCCACTTACAAAAAACAATAATTTCGGAATAATTATAGTCAGTTTAGTTAAGGAGTGCCACAAGCCCTCGAAACAGACTAAATCATCCATATCTTCCGTCGCTGTTGCGCGTCCTGCGCCGCGACATTGCCTGCACGGATGCAGGTACTTAGGATATGAAGGAGCATATATCCTGACTGTACATCCTGTACATAAAAAAACCCCTAAAAGGGGCCTTCAATTCATGCCTGATTTTCTTTGACCAAATATAAAAAATTGGTCGTTGCGTCAATACCTTAGACACACTCAGAAACACGAGGCGGCGATTATAAACAACTAGACCTACCAATAGCAATGAATTATTCGTGCAGTTTTTCTACTCTCGACATTAAATTACCGCTAAAAATCGCAATAAACCCCATTACCTATGCTGTTATGGCTATCGACTAATGGTGACAGTGCCACCATTACTATAAATACCGCCATTAGGCTGGCCATTAGTATCCAATACGGCACTGTTATTGAGATTTAAGCTTCCACCTTCAACCAAAATACCGCCACCGTTTGAACCAAAGGTACAACCACCACTCACGGTGGTGTTGTTTAACGTTAACTTACCACTTGCCGTGTTCACTAAGAAGATTCGGAATTCATCTTCATCAATACCACCATCACAAATAAGATTATCCATACTACCTGATATGGTTGCGCCATTACCTTTTATAATAATTTCAGAGGTGATTGCAGGTAATCCAGTATTCCCAACAGAAGTATTATAAATTGATGTCAATGGATAAGTACCATCAGTTGAGAGTTCAATAATATCCAATCCTGGATTACTG
>JBFIIJ010000413.1:0-2396 GCA_041601315.1 Gammaproteobacteria bacterium | reverse complement strand
TTTAACTACTTAGCTTAACTGTATTTACTGTTTCTTTAGTTTTAATTGCGTGTTGTTCCGCACGAGTATTAATGTAAAGCAATAGCATCAACATTCCTGATACCAAAAATGCACTTATGACTATAGATGGTGATGTGACTATCAATGTTATCGAAAATCCAATAATAATTGATACACTGATTGTAAATTTTGATCTTCGATTAATAGATTTGTATAACATCCAGTTATATATAGTTGGTCCAAATTGTGGATGTTCCAGAATTTTTTGACTTAGGGCAGGGTTAGATTTAGAGAACGCCCACACAGCAGCAATTAAAAAACAGGTTGTTGGCATTAATGGTAAAAAAATCCCAATAATTCCTAAAGTAGTCAAAATAAAACCAACGATTGTAAAAAAATATTTTTTTATTTTTTTTTCCATAAATATCCATTTAAAAGAGTTCTCCGGGAATAATAAAAAAGACTATTCCCGGAGCGTTTCTAATCGCTATTGCAGAAAATTAATCCATTAATAATCATTTATAGCTGTTCCCTGAATTCGCTAATCAGTTGATTTAACGTCCTGTATTATTACGATCTTTCCATAAAGTCAGGTTTTATTTTACTTCCTTATTAATTGCACCTAATGCATGTATCCGTAAAACGCACTTATCAGTAGCAATTTACGGTGTTGATAATGCATTAATATTAATATCGACCTGATTCTGAAGAGCTTTAATATTGATTTAAGTCATTGAAATGAAAATGGTATTTAGAAAATAAATCTCAACTAATACGTTTTGGCTTGAAACTACTGTTTATAACATTCGAACCAGCTACTGAGAATTTTGATAACGTTGTTAGTAGTGTCTTTTCTAGTTTTGCACGATGATCAATTCCTTCAAAGTACGCTGGAATAATTAATCTCCCCGCAACATGCAATTCAGAAATAATGGCAGACAATTTATTATTACTATCAATAGTATCTAATAAATGCGGTGTGACAATTAAATAGTCTATATCTGCTAAATTTAATGGTTCTGTCAAAAAAGGATATTTGAAAACAACTCCGGGTTCGGCAGTCGCCATCATAGCTGCTTTTTTATTTTCCAATGCATAATTAAAAATTTCGCTTCGAAAAACAATAATGCATGCGTCTGGTTTTTGTTCCCATAATTTTGAAACCGTTAGCGCATCAGAAAAATCCTGTGACACTAACAATACATCAAGCTCCTTCTCAAAGTTTGTGCCACCATCCTCAGAAGAGTAATGCCAAAACTTATTAGCCAATAATGCATCAAATAAACCTGAACTCATGCCCCTGAATAAATAACCGTCATTCTCATATTGCAACGCTAAAAAGGCATAACGCTGATCAATCATTCTATTAATCGAATCTGACCAGCCATGATTATTTACTTCTGAAATAGAAGATGATGGGTGGGCATTATGCTTATATGCTGTCTGGCTATTTGAATCTTGTTTCATAAAAAATCTAAACTCATTGTCTATTATTCTTACAAAATAATAATTATCTGCTATGTTTTATAATTTATACCGTTTACAAACTGATGTGGAAAATAATTTTAATAATAATCGCGGCCATCATTTTTTATTGGCAAAGCGAAGATCCTGTTTTAATTGATTCCAAAGTCAGAGAGGCATTCCCTATTGAATATAACTCTCAATTATCAGTCGCAAAATCTCCAATACAGAATAACATCAATATCTCAAAAAAATATTTTCAATTTGATCAATATCAGATAACACCTCTAGCCGACTTCCAACTTGTCGCCAAAGTTCTTTCAGCGAAAAATTATCGCAGTGGTCGAGAAGCAGAACTTTCTCCGAAGGATTTAGCATTAGGCTGGGGACCAATGGCTGAACAAAAAAATCTGGACGCACTCACTATTACACAATCCGGACGTTGGTATCGTTGGTATACAGACAATTTTCCAATACCAAGAAGAGAAATCGAAACAAACAGCGCCAACATGCATTTTATCCCTGCTAATGAAGTTATTAAGACCAAGTTAAAATCTATTAAAGAAGGTGATACGGTAAAACTAATGGGTTACCTTGTGCATATAGATGGTAACGATGGCTGGCGTTGGACAAGCTCAATGACTCGAGAAGACACAGGGGATGGTTCTTGCGAGCTTATCTTGCTAGAAGATATAACAAAAATTTAGATCTAAAAACTGGAAATAATGGTGGCCAGGGACAGAATCGAACTGCCGACACGAGGATTTTCAGTCCTCTGCTCTACCGACTGAGCTACCTGGCCATTATTATTGGTAGACAAAACAGACCCGTATTAAACCGGTATAGTCGAACCACGTCAAGTTGGACTTTATACCATACATGATCTTTGACGAACGGCATGTCATTCTTCTGGTTTTACGTACTCTTTAGGC
>JBFIIJ010000412.1:0-2399 GCA_041601315.1 Gammaproteobacteria bacterium | reverse complement strand
GCTTCTTGCATTCTCGCGCCACCACTTGTTGAAAAACAAACCAACGATGCTTTTTTTTCTATCGCTACATCAACAGCCCGAATAAATTTTTCACCAACGACAGATCCCATTGAACCGCCCATGAATTCAAACTCAAATGCACAGGCAACAACAGGTAATCCTTTCAATTGACCCGACATGCCAATCAAGGCATCGTTTTCGCCTGTCTTTTTTTGTGACTGACTTAATCTATCTTTATATCGTTTGCTGTCTCGAAATTTTAAAATGTCGACGGGTTTCACATCTCTCGCTATTTCTTCTTTATTCTCTTCATCAAGAAAACGTTCTAAACGAATGCGTGCGCCTATACGCATATGGTGATTACACTTGGGACAAACTTCCAGATTTCTATCTAATTCAGCACGATAGAGTACGGCATTACAAGCTTCACACTTTGTCCAAATACCTTCTGGAACCGTACGACGAGTATTAGCGTTGGTTTTGATCCGCGACGGTAGTATTTTTTTAAACCAACTCATTTTTAAATTTTATCCAATGCGACACGTAAAGAACCAATAAATGATGATATTTCTTTTTTCATATTTTCACTATTTTCAGAATGATCAGCAATTCGTTCCACCAGAGCACTTCCTACCACAACTGCATCACTAATTCTGCCTACGGCCTCTGCTACCTGAGCATCTCTAATACCAAAACCGACACCTAGCGGTAGCGTTGTTTTGCTTCGAATCTGTTTTAGTTTTTTATCGACAGCTTCAATATCTAACTGACTACTACCTGTAACACCTTTCAATGAAACATAATACAGGAAGCCAGAAGCAACTTCACAAATCTTGTCCAAACGCTCATCTTGCGTTGTTGGTGAAATCAGAAATATCTGGTTCAAACCATATGGTTTTATTGCCGTTAATAGCTCTTCAGACTCTTCTGGTGGTAAATCGACGATAATTAAACCATCAACACCTGCTTTTGTTGCTTTTTCAGCAAAAATTTCATATCCCATTACTTCTATAGGATTCAGGTAACCCATTAATATTATCGGCGTAGTTTCATTTTTTGTTCTGAATTCTGTGACGATACTGAATACATTGTCAGTATTTGTACCTTTAGCTAGTGCACGCTCACTGGCACGTTGAATAACAGGCCCATCAGCCATAGGGTCAGAAAATGGCACGCCTAGTTCAATAATATCTGCACCGGCTGATACAATTTCGTGCATTAAACTTACAGTTAACTCAGGGGAGGGATCGCCGGCTGTAATAAAGGGGATAAGTGCTTTTTTATTACGTTCTTTTATCGCGTTGAAACACGCTTCAATTCTACTCATATTGATTAGCTAGCTGAATAAATAGTGGAAAAAGTAATTTCGAAAATATTAAAGATCAAGGTAATAGTAATTAACAGTTTATTCTTTCAAACCAAGCTTTAATTCTAGTAGTTCAATTGCCATATCTGGCATTTCTCTGTGGTTTTTTGACTCGCTTGATAACAACCAGCTGTCAACTTCATCACGTTTAACCTTGAGCATTTCAGTAAGTGCCATACGATCTAAATCATGATCTACCATTATACCCATCAAGCGTTCACGATTATTCATAATCAGATTCCCATTTAAACCGTTATACCTTCAAGCGCAGCAACAGTATGAATATCCTTATCACCACGACCTGATAAATTAGCAATAATTATCGCATCTTTATCCATTTCAGGTGCAAGTTTTGATGTGTACGCCAGAGCGTGGCTTGATTCCAGCGCTGGTATTATACCTTCTATTCGGGTTAAATCATGAAACGCTTTTAGCGCCTCAACATCAGTAACAGATACATAATTTGCACGTCCTGTATCTTTCAACCATGAGTGCTCTGGTCCAACTCCGGGATAATCCAATCCTGCTGAAATTGAATGAGTTTCAATGATTTGACCATACTGGTCTTCCATAAGATACGTTCTATTTCCATGCAAAACGCCTGGTTTACCCGCATTCAGAGGCGCTGCATGGCGACCTGTTTCAATGCCATCACCCGCAGCTTCAACACCATAAATAGCAACATCTTTATCATCCAGAAAAGCGTGAAACAAACCAATTGCATTTGAACCCCCACCAACACAAGCAACTAATGAATCTGGTAATCGTCCAGTTTGTTCCTGACATTGTTGTCGCGCTTCACGACCAACAACCGCATTAAAATCTCTCACCATTGCTGGGTAAGGATGAGGTCCTGCAACCGTACCGATAATATAGAAGGTATTATCAACATTCGTCACCCAATCTCGCATCGCTTCATTTAAGGCATCTTTTAACGTTTTTGAACCAGCTTCAACAGAAACAACGGTGGCGCCCAGGAGTTTCATTCGATAAACATTTATTGCTTGTCTTTTAATATCTTCTGCGCCCATAT
>JBFIIJ010000411.1:0-2403 GCA_041601315.1 Gammaproteobacteria bacterium | reverse complement strand
TGATCCATTCCGAGAGATTTTTTAACCATAGATTGAAGTTCAGGGAATAATGGATGGCTTAGGTTTGCTCGATAATTTATTTGTCGTCCATTTTTTTCACTATCTAATAAACCTGCTTCACTGAGATGCTGTAATTCTTCACTTACCTGGCTGGTAGAGGCGCCAAATTCTGTAGATAACTCTCTAAGATATGCATGTTGATTAGGGTTAAGAAAAAGCCGCATCAAAATACGAACTCTCATTTTTGATGTGATTAATCCTGTAAAAATTGACTGCATGATGAGAGCCTAATATGTTCTATTTAATAGAACGATATTGCAAAATATAATTTATTGCAAGGCTAAAAAATAGTGATTTGTTCACAAAATCTTAATTCTATGAATACGTTATAATGAGGGACTAAAACACAAAAATTACTTTATCTTATTGATTTATTTTAAATTTATTAAAAATATCGATAATAACTCGTTATACTTTGAAACCGTTAAATGTAAGATCAAGCTAAATAATGATAATCGTCTGTATAGGAACTCGCGCCCAACTTATCAAAACTGCACCCGTCATGCTGGAAATGGAAAAGCGTTCTGTTCCTTATAAATTAATCATGACGGGTCAGCACAAACAAACTATTAAAGAGCTTCTATTAGAATTTAACATCAAACAAACACCCGAATTCATTTACGAAGGGAATGAAATAACAGGTGTTCTAAGCATGTTCTTTTGGGCGGTACGGTGCATTAGCCATGTTTTTTTTAATAAGAAAAAATATAAAGACATTTTTAATACAAATAGAAACATTATTGTCGTTCATGGAGATACCATTTCGACATTAGTTGGTGCGGTCATAGGAAAGTTATCAGGAAATAGCGTAGCTCATATTGAATCTGGTCTACGTTCTTACAATTTATTTAATCCCTTCCCGGAAGAAATCACAAGAATACTGACATTTAGATTAACTGATATTGCATTTTGTGCGGGAGATTGGGCAATAAAAAATATGGAGAATTATAAATTGCATCGAGTCAACACTAATCAAAATACATTGCTTGACTCCATTCGCCATATTATTGGTTCAACATTAAACTCAGAAAATAGTACATTATCTGAAAATTATTGCGTCTGTTCAATACATCGCTTTGAAAACATTTTTTTCAAAAATAAATTAGAGCGTATTGTAAATCTAATTGAATATACTGCGACAATATACCCTGTAGTATTCATTTTACACCCTGCAACAGAGAAAAATCTTATTAAATTTAATTTAATAGAAAGATTAACAAATAATACATCTATAAAGCTAAAGCCTCGCACTGGATATAGTGATTTCATACATCTTATTTATAAGTCAAAATTTGTGATTACAGATGGTGGCAGTAATCAGGAAGAATTAACTTATTTAGGAAAGCCTGTCTTATTAATGAGGAAAGTAACTGAACGACAGGAAGGTTTAAATCTTAATGTAATAATATGCAACTATAAAAAATCTATTCTTAATGATTTCATAGAGAACCTTACTTCATATTCAGTTGCTTACGAATCAGATAGATCAATATCACCTTCAAGCATTATTGTTGACGAATTATTAAAGTATCAGACATAAGTAACTTTCTACTTAATCGACTTACTATATAGCAACGTTGTAATTTGCTCTGCTATGAGCCCAATCAAAAATACTAATGCTGATGTAATAAACAAAAGCATACTCATATTTGTAAATCGTGCATAGGATAAATACGTATAAATGTAATATACAATCCCAGTCACAAAAAAGGCCATGCTAAATGGAAAAAACACTTTCAATGGCGAGTAAAATGCACCTACCTTGAAAATAATCAGAAAAAATCTCAAGCCATCTTTTACCGGTTTGATATGGCTATTACCTTCTCTTAGCTTCACATTCAACGGTGTATATTGTACAGAATAACCGGAACGAAAAAATGCCATAGTAATAGAAGTAGGATATGAAAAGCCATTTGGAAGTAAAAATAAAAACTCCCGGAATTTAGTTGCATCAACAATCCTAAAACCTGAAGTTAAATCATGTATTTTATGCTCAGTTATCCAACTCGCAAATTTATTATAAAATGCATTAGCTACTCCTCTTAACATACTTGCATTCGCATTAAAAGAACGAGACGCAACAACCATATCATAACCCTTTTCAAACTCTTCCTGTAAGATCTTTATATCTGCGGGGGTATGTTGTCCATCTGCATCCATAAAAACTAACGAATCACCTGTAGCAGCACGTGCTCCTGATTTTATTGCTGCACCATTACCTTTAGAATATGGATGAGTAATAACCTTCACATTAAAATTATTGCAAACATCTAATGTATTGTCTTCGGATCCATCATTAACAACAATTATTTCGGCTTCTTTATATAAACTAGTTAATTCAGG
>JBFIIJ010000410.1:0-2441 GCA_041601315.1 Gammaproteobacteria bacterium | reverse complement strand
TATTCTTTGCCAAATCTATACCTACTCGACTAAGTTTATACATGGTGGACTCCTTCTTTTCATTTCTGGAAAGTTACATTCCCAGTTTGGCACTTAGATGCCGGTTAAGGGAGGAGGAGTCCATCCCATTGCTTCTGGCCGTAAGCAGAAGAGTGATGTTTTTAATACTTGATGAACAAAAAAAGAGCCATGCGGGGAGCATGGCTCTAATACTTAACATACGGATAGGGGAGTGATGTTAAGGTTATGCTACTTTTTGTGACTTCTCTTTCAAGTAAGCTTCAAGATCATCTGCTGTACCAATCAATTTTCCACCGATAAAAACTTGTGGAGTTGTTGTTGCACCAGAAACTGCTCTGAGCGTACGACTGGTAACACCGTGGCCTAATTCAATTTCTTCGTAAGGCATGTCGTTTGCTTCCAGTGCTTTTCTGGCACGTTCACAGTGAATACAACCTTTACGTGAAATCATTGAAACGAATTCAGGTTTAACTGCATTTGCATTGATGTAGTTCAACATCGTATCTGCATCAGAAACTTCAAACGGGTCGCCTTCGACTTCTGGCTCGATAAACATCTTTTCGATCTTTTTATCTTTAACCAGCATTGAGTAGCGCCATGAGCGTTTGCCAAAACCTAAATCTTCTTTGCCAACCAACATTCCCATGCCATCGGTGAACTCACCATTACCATCAGGAAGTACGGTTACATTGTTTGATTCCTGATTTTCTTTCCAGGCATTCATAACAAAGGTATCGTTGACGGACATACAAATAATTTCGTCTACACCGTTTTGTTTGAACACAGGAGCCAGTTCGTTAAAACGTGGTAAATGTGTGCTCGAACAGGTTGGTGTGAATGCGCCGGGTAATGAAAATACAATTACCGTTTTACCTGCAAACAGATCATTCGTCGTAATATTTTTCCAATCGCCATCTTCGATTACACGAAAAGTAACGTCTGGGACGTTTTTTCCTTCTCTATTCTCTAACATTGTTGTTCTCCTAAAGGGTCTAATATTTAGTTTCGGGAGAATTGTAGGGGAGATAGTATAATCAATAAAATTGATTGTTTTTATATAGTAGATAGTAAAAAACTATCGTCATAGACTATTGTAAAGCCTTGTTATTGCTTGGTTTAATGCAATTGACTGGTAGAAGAACTTTCGCCAAGTTTGCCTAATTTCCACTCAGCTCGATCCACACTTTGCATCAGTAGAGAATAGAACATATAGAGTAGGCTATCGTTGAGGTTATAAGTAATTCCTTTTCCTGATTCTGACTGGATAATCAATACGAAGTTGCCTTGTTCGTCAGTTCCCGTTTTTATACCAAAGGCAAGTACACCATCTTCACCTAAAGGATGGTTTTTTGGAGTATCCTCTACATATGGTTTTTCAAAAGCACCGTCTTTAAAGAATTTCTTTGTTTCTTTTTGGGAGCTTAGTGTTGTAGTGCCGCCGCGTTGCTCAATTTCTTTGTCAAAGACATCGATAAGTAATTTTGCGTATCGACGTGTTAACCATATTAGATATTCATCATTATTTTCTGTCGATGTTCTTAACAATATACGATCTTCCTTACTGGAATATTGCATATTAATTTGATGTAATTTATTTGTTTCGGCCATTCCTTACTCTTCCAGAACAAAAGTTAATATCTCGTCACCCGTTTTATATCCGTATATCTTATTTCCACCTGCAGCAACGGTAATATACTGTTTGCCGTTAATGCTGTAAGTGATCGGTGGTGCGTTAACACCATAGTCGGCATTATATTGCCATAGTGTTTTACCTGTATCGGCATCAAAGGCATCAAACTTTCCATTTCCTTCACCAGTAAATACAATATTACCCGCTGTGACTAATGCTCCGCCCACCATGGGGTCATCTATTTTATTTTGCCACGCTATTTTGCCTGTCTCAGCATTAATTGCGGTGAATGTTCCCGAGTCAGGTTCCCCCGTTTTTTGAAAGAAGGTATAGCTTTCCCAAGGTCGCCCCGGTTGTGGATTTAATTGTCGTGAAATAAATAGTGAAGGTTGATAGGTCCCGGCAATGTAAGCCATATTATTTTCAGGATTAAATGCGATGGGTGACCATGATGTTGCGCCTAGAGTTCCCGGAACAATACGCGTTCCTTCTTCTGAAGGAAGGGCAAACAAATTTTCTTGTGTAATAAAAGGTTCTGACTTTCGGATGAGTTTGCCAGTTTCTCTATCATGAATAAAAAACCAACCGAGTTTACTTGCTTGACCAATGGCTTTAATGATTTTGCCATTATCATTGTAATCAAATAGTACAGAAGGACTTGCGACATCATAACCCCAACGATCATGTGGGACTTGTTGATAGTACCAACGTAGTTTTCCAGTTTTTAATTCAAGTGCAACTAGACTTACCGTATATAAATTATCACCTGGACGGGTAGAGCCATCCATTT
>JBFIIJ010000409.1:0-2441 GCA_041601315.1 Gammaproteobacteria bacterium | reverse complement strand
ATTTGTCGTTGGGTTTTAAATAATCTAGGAAGATGCGCATAGTTATAAATTGCAATTCTGTCCGGATTCATTTCTATTATTTTGTCAATAGTATTGCAAAATGTTCTTACCGATTGTTTTGGCAAACCGTAAATTAAATCAATATTGATCGAATGGAATCTACTTTTTCTGGCTGCATTGAAAACATCAATTGTTTGTTCGTAAGATTGATTTCTATTGACTGCTTTTTGCACATTTGGATCAAAGTCCTGTACGCCAATACTTATTCTGTTAAAACCGATGTTTCTTAATAGTGATATAGTTTCAAACTTTACTTCTCTTGGATCTATTTCTATAGAGTATTCACCCGAGTCATCATCAAGTAATGTAAAATTATTTTTTATATGTTGCATCAAACCAGAAATTTGATCATGAGAAATAAAAGTTGGTGTTCCTCCTCCCCAATGAAGCTGGTTTACTACGCGGTCATCATCGAATAGAGGACCTTGGATACTTATTTCTTTATATAGATCTTCCAGATAGGGAATAGCCCTTTGTCGATTCGCTGTAATTACTTTGTTGCAAGCACAATAAAAACAAACTGTATTACAGAAGGGTAAATGTACATATAAAGATAGTGGTTTTGGTAGCAGGTCTTCATTAGAATCAGTTACAACATCACAATATTCTTTGATGCCGAAATTTTCATGGAATTGAGTTGCAGTAGGATATGACGTGTATCTGGGACCAAACAGATTATATCTGCTAATTAATTTTTTATTAAATATTATTGTTTGTTCCAATGCATGAACCCTGAAATCCTGTGAGTTGTAAATATACGATTTAGAGAAAACAATATATTGATCTGGATCAAACGAATAAAAATAGACTGTAATTGAGTCAGAGAAAAGAGGGGATCGCTAATATTGTTTAGACAGCCCAAAAAATAATGTTTCAATATACTCGACATCAAATTTAGTGGAATAGACAAAACGAAAACCGCTATTGAAGAAGGGCGTATCCAGGTGCGGTTCTGACCATCGACATTGTGCGGTTAAGGATGTCCTTGTTTTTTTTGAGTTTCCATTTGCTATATCAATACTGACACGTACTTCTTTACCTGTTTCAAATTGAGTTGTTCCGACAAGCATCATGCCATATGCGTTTAGGTCAGCAGTATGACCAATACTCACTCCTGTCTTTTGGTCGAATACTTCTTCATTGATTGGTAAACGACGTCCGTTTCTGCGATCTGCAAGTTGTTCCATATTTAAATCCAATCTCAGGCTTATCAAGTCTTATCGGCATTAATTATTAGATATTTATTATTAAATCATAAGTTATTGATAAATATAGCAATATTTAAAGAATATTTATTTGATGTAAACCAATTACTTAATCAAACGTTTTATAGAGTGAAATTGTAAAAATCAGGAATAAGGATTGCTTGAAAATAACGAGGTATTTTTAGGAAAAATAAAATGAAGACAAAAACAACGCTAACTTTATTTGGTTTAGTTACTTATTCAACATTCGCTTTTTCTATAGAGTTAGATGTTATGCCGAGACTAGTTGATCACTCGAGTAATATCAGGGATTTTAATGAGGCACGTCATTTATTAAAGTCTAGGGAAAAAAATATCGATACACGCAAAGCAATCAACAATAAACGATTAAAATACAGAAGCTATAATCAATTCAATAATAAGGCAGAATATGAAATTGGAGATGGTTGTAACGGTTCTTCGTCTGACGAAGCTTGTGCTTCTTCCCGCATTTTATCCATTGGGACCACCAGTAGTTATATTGGTGAATACAGCATGTATGCTGTCGTTGGTAGTGGTATTAAATTACCTGAAAATCAAATAGAAAGTTATGACGGCATTGATGACTAAGTTATTTAGTTTACTCATTGTTAATAATATTTTCTTGTTGGGTAAATTGCTCGTTCATCAGGTTCTGAATACTTTTTGCCTGATCAAATAAATGCTTGATTCCTTCCGGAGAATAAACGTTTGTAGGTGCCTCTGTAGAAAGTGCTTGTTGCTGATTGTTTATTGCAGAAGAGGTTTGCGGTACAGGCACAGCTGGTACAACATTAGTATCATTGCTTAGTTTTATGGACTCAAGACTTCTTATGTTTTCAGCAGGCTTTTCACTTGTATAGTGTATGACACCTTTTTCATCGCGCCATTTATATAAATAGGATTCTTTAACTTCGGATTGTGCTTGCACTTCTTTTTTTACTGATTCAAATTTATCAGATATAGAGTCTGTTATCTTTGAGATATCAATGTCCGGTAATATGGGTTCGTTTATGTCTAGTTCTGGTTTTTCACCTGTAACCAGATAATTTGCGTAATTACTAAAACCAAATAATAAAATAATAATTAAAATTATTTTAAACAAGAATTTAAGCATAACGATTACCGTTGTATTATAGCATTTAGCTTTTTATGCTT
>JBFIIJ010000408.1:0-2449 GCA_041601315.1 Gammaproteobacteria bacterium | reverse complement strand
TTTAAACATAGGTTCATGTTCCCACGGACCTATATAATCAAACGATAAAAAGATGTCCTGGCGACTGGTAATGAGCCTAAGTGATGCTAATATATGCGCCTTTTTTACGGTCATTCAGAATTTTAACCCAACGAATTAGAGGCTTTTTGTGCCAAAGAAAGCAAATCCGATCAATTTCGAAAAAACATTAGCTGAGCTTGAACAGCTAGTGGAAAAAATGGAAAAAGGTGACCTTTCATTGGAAGAGTCACTTAAATATTTTGAACGTGGCGTTATGTTAACAAAAGCATGTCAAAAGGCGCTGAGCGAAGCCGAACAAAAAGTTAGTATATTATTGGAAAAAGACGGTAAATCTGATCTTGAACCATTTAACGCAGATAACAATAACGAATAATACATGTCTGATTTCCTAGAACGATTGCAGGTTTACCAAAAATCTGTAGAAGCGGCACTTGACCATTGGCTTCCTAAATCTTCAATTCAACCTGAAAAATTGCATGAAGCCATGCGTTATTCAGTTTTAAGCGAAGGAAAACGTATTCGCCCAGTACTGGTTTATGCCACTGGTGAAGCATTCGGTGTTGATTTAGAAGCACTCGATGGGCCAGCATGCGCAGTTGAAATTATTCATGCTTACTCACTTATACATGATGATTTACCTTCTATGGATGACGATGATTTACGTCGAGGCAGACCTACTTGTCATAAAAAATATGATGATGCGACAGCAATATTGGCCGGCGATGCTTTGCAGGCACTTTCATTTCATATATTGGCGCATGACCCAAAAATTCAGGTCAATAGCCAACAGCGCCTATTAATGATCGATACACTGGCTATCGCTAGTGGCTCGCGTGGTATGGCTGGCGGACAAGCTATCGACTTGGATGCTGTAGGAAAATCATTGAATATTGCTGAACTTGAAAACATGCATATCCACAAAACAGGTGCCTTAATCAGGGCAAGCGCAGAATTAGGCGCATTATCTGTTGAAAATGTTGACTCGGATCTGTTTTCCCGTATATCACATTATGCGAAATGCATTGGACTTGCCTTTCAAATAAAAGACGACATTCTTGATATTGAGAGTGACACTGAAACATTAGGTAAACCACAAGGCTCTGATATTGCAAGAAATAAACCGACTTATCCTGAATTGTTAGGTCTTGATGGAGCAAAACAAGCTGCAGACGACCTGCACAAAGAAGCCATTGAATCACTTGATGTCTTTGATAAACAAGCCGACATGCTGCGTGCAATTGCAGACTATATCGTAAAACGTAACAAGTAGGTTTGAAAAAGCCTTCAAGTATCCACTTTTAAACAAGATGGATATGAGACTTAAATAGCGTAGAATCTTTAAAACTTTAACCATTTTCTAAGCATTTTTTTACTACACTTAAATAACTAAGTTATTGGAATATATACAAATGACCAAAACAGCACCGACTACAGCAGAAATACCAGATACTCAGAATACGCCTGACACAAGACACATTGCTATCGACAAAGTCGGTATTAAGAATATTAAACATCCTGTAGTTGTAAGTGATCGTTCTGGCCGCGAACAACATACCGTTGCAGATTTCAATATGTATGTGAATTTGCCGGAAAAGTACAAAGGCACCCACATGTCGCGCTTTGTCGAAATATTGAATGACCATGAATATGAAATCACGGTTAAGTCTTTCAAGCGAATGATAGAAGAGATGACAGAACGACTAAATGCATAATCGGGTGATATTGAAATGACATTCCCCTACTTTGTTAATAAAAAAGCCCCTGTTTCCGGTGTCATGAGTTTAATGGACTACCAAGTCTCGTTTATTGGTCAAATAAGAGAAGGCAAAACTCAAGTACTGGTTAAAGTGCTTGTGCCAGTCACTTCACTTTGTCCTTGCTCAAAAAATATTTCTGATTACGGTGCTCATAATCAACGTTCGCACATTACAGCTTGCGTCAGAATGCGTGACTTCATGTGGATTGAAGAGCTCATTGATATCATTGAAAAAGTTGCATCTTGTGAGCTCTATGGCTTATTAAAACGTCCTGATGAAAAATACGTAACTGAACGTGCTTATGACAATCCTAAGTTCGTGGAAGATATCGTGCGTGATGTTGCCGTTAAATTTAATAACGAAAAACGTATTGCCGGCTATGTAGTGGAATCAGAAAACTTCGAGTCTATCCATAATCATTCTGCCTATGCGATGTTGGAATGTGACAAAGATAAATAAGAAATACTAAGGAATTTAAGCTCCATTTTACAGCTGAAAGGACTTTTTCTTAATTTGAAAATGTCGTGTTTTAGTCAATATAAGGTCAAAGTTTTGCCGCAAAATTGAGACAATTTTGACATTAATTATTATTAAAAGACATAAGTTATTGTTTTTATTTAATAATGGTTTACTGGCATAGCTTATGCAGATATATAAATGGAATATATCTC
>JBFIIJ010000407.1:0-2466 GCA_041601315.1 Gammaproteobacteria bacterium | reverse complement strand
TAGACCTGATGCTAATTCACGATGAACCTGGCTTTCGGTTGTTCTTGCACCAATAGCGCCCCAACTAATTAAATCTGTGACATATTGTGGTGTTATAAGATCAAGATATTCAGTCGCAGCAGGTATTCCCATGTTGTTAAGATCAAGCAAAAGCTGTCTGGCTAAATGTAAACCTTTATTAATGTTGTAACTGTCATCCAAATCAGGATCATTTATCAGACCTTTCCAACCAACAGTAGTACGTGGTTTTTCGAAATAAACACGCATAATAATTAACAGGTCTTTAGAATATTCTTCCATTAATGGTTTTAATTTATTTGCGTATTCTTTCGCTGCATTAATATCGTGAATAGAACATGGGCCGGTGATCACAATTAAGCGGTCGTCTTTGCCATGCAATATGTCATGAATAGCATTTCGTGTAAGCGCTGTAGTTTTAGCTGCTTCTTCTGTTATCCGAATTTCTTCAGCAATAACTGCTGGCGAAATGACGGGCTTAATGGAATTGATTCTTAAATCATCTGTTTTGTAATTCATAATACTCGTATCTAAAGTTGTTATAATTTTTGTTTAACCGGCAGGCCAGCTGAACTCGCGTCCTGCAAGTATATGTATATGCAAATGAAAAACAGTTTGTCCTGCCGCTTCTCCATTATTTATGACAAGGCGAAACGCCTCGGCATAACCCTGTTCTTTGGCTATCTCTCCAGCTTTAAGTAGGAGATGACCTAAAAGTGCTTGGTCCTCTTCTTTTGCATCTGCAACTTTTACAATTGGTTTCTTAGGAATTAGTAAAATATGTACGGGTGCTTGTGGGTTTATGTCTCGAAATGCGAGGCATAAATCATCTTCATAAACAATGTCTGCCGATATTTCACGGTTTATGATTTTACTAAATAGTGTTTCTGCCATTATCTCGCTGAATTCCTAAATTATTTACACAATTATGAGCAGCGATTATAGCCTCTATTTACTGAGAATAAACAACTTTGCAACAAACAAGCGCGGTCTGTAGTTTGTAAGATAAGCTTGTCGGCTCAATTAGTCGGTTATGGAAAGGATTTTCTGTTTCTGAGATAAAGTAATTTTGGATCAAACATTGTTTGATGGATGGGTGCATCGAGCATTGAATATTTATCAGAGCTGATTGTATTTAATTGATATGTGGTTTCATAGGTGATTGTCGCAGGCAAAATGAAGTGACGAGCCTGACGAATATCGAATTTTTTAATGAGTTCCTCTTCAAACATCTGACGTCGTGCTTTATTAACGGCATAAAGAATATTTTCCGAAACAAGGTCGGGTTGATCCAGATGAACCACGTGACCGCTGTTATAAGCAAGAAAATGATTTGGTTTGATAGCAATATTTTCCAGATCATGTTGTAAATTTGACCATTGTTGTTCGCGCCGGTCACCCATTTCATTATGAGGCCAAACACGTTTTCCACGCGTGATAATCACAACGGGAAAAGTAAAGGGTAGTTGACTACGTACAGCGACTTGTTTTGCACTTATTTCCATATAGTCGGACTCATTAATTAATGTACTTTTTGATTTTATTGTCGACATTAATCGATAAGCCATACGTTTCTTTTCTTCCGGATAATTGTCTGCAATGATCGGATGTACTAATCTAAATTGAATACTATTTTTATGTTTCGTAATATTTGGGTTTGGTTCAGCACGTTTAAATTCTTCAGTATTAAACTGTTCAGGGTGAGATGCATCAATTAATACCAGACCACTAACAAGACTTGGATATTCACTGGCAAAATACCGAATGTTATATCCGCCGAAAGAATGACCAACAAGTACATATGGGCCCGGTATTTTTGCTTCTAATAATAATGCGCGAAGTTCTCTTGTTATGCGCGCCGTTGTTCTGGGTCTAGGACCAGGATCGCTCCAACCATATCCAGCGCGATCATAACTACAAACCCGGACATCTTTTGATAAGTTATTTTGTATTTTAAACCACTCTAGAGAAAATCCACCGATACCCGAATCGATAATGACTGATGGCGAACCTTCTCCAATGCAGTTTATGTGTAAACGATGTGAACCAATATCTACGAGCTGTCCTGGGTAAGATTTTTCCTTAGCGTGAACATCGATTGATAAAGATAGAACAGTAATAATGAGCAATAACAGGAGTAGTCTGAAATGCTGAACATCCAGTCTTTTAACTACTTTATATTTACTCATATTCATTCTCCTTATCTTTAAATCAGGAGGCTTATAACAGCCCCCTGATGAGGAGGGTCATAAGTATTAGCGGCATATTTGTTTTTATCTTAATGAATTGTGTCATTTCATTAGATATGTACATCAGCCAAAATCCACCAAATACTCATTACAAGTATTAAAAAGCAATAGACGTGCCACATATAGGCATTGTTATTTATTTATAAAAATCATATAGATAAGATATAAATGTTATTTGTGAATTTGGAAATTGTGCACT
>JBFIIJ010000406.1:0-2474 GCA_041601315.1 Gammaproteobacteria bacterium | reverse complement strand
TCAGAAATCTTAATGTGCCAGCATTTATATTAGATCCTGATCATAAAGTTGTCATCTGGAATAAAGCCTGTGAACAACTGACAGGAATATTAGCTGAAGAAGTTATTGGTACTTCTGAACATTGGCGCGGATTTTATAACTATGAAAGGCCATTGTTAGCAGATATCGTTATCGAACAATCGTTTGAATTAATTGATGAATTTTATGAAATAGAAATTGAAAATTCATTTTTGACGGGAGGGCGACAAATTGAAAATTGGTGTCCCATGCCAAAAAAGGGAAAATCATTATATTTAGCAATAGATGCAGGGCCCGTGTTTAATGAAGCAAGTGAATTAGTTGTCGTTATCGAAGTATTAAAAGATATTACTAAATTAAAAATAACCCAGGATACACTTGAAAAACAACGCGAGGATCTCGAACGTTCGAATGAAGATCTTCAACAATTTGCATATGTAGCCTCCCATGACCTACAGGAACCATTACGTATGGTGTCCAGTTTTACTCAGCTACTTGCTAACCGATATATAGATGAGCTTGATGAACAGGCGAATGAATTTATTGGTTTTGCTGTTGATGGTGCTAAGCGTATGCAAGCCTTGATTCATGATTTACTTCTATTTTCCCAAGTTGATAGAAAACAAAATCCTTTCGAAGAATGTGATGCAAATGAGATCTATAATACGGTACTTCAAAATTTACAAATAAGTATTGAAGAGACTGATACAGAAATTATTTGTAACGAATTACCTGTTATTTATGGTGATGAAACTCAATTGATCCAGTTATTTCAAAACTTGATAGGTAACGCAGTTAAATACCGTGATCCGGAAAAAAATAACAAGGTACATATTGCAGTAGAAAAAAATGATAAATTTTGGGTCATTTCGATTAAGGATAATGGTATCGGGATAGAAAAAAAATATTACGAAAAAATATTTGTCATATTCAAGCGCATACATACTAAGCATGAATATTCGGGAACGGGAATTGGATTGGCCTTATGTAAAAAAATTGTGGAGCGACATGGTGGAGAAATATGGCTTGAATCAATAGAGAATGAAGGCACAACATTTTTCTTTACGCTACCGATTGAAAATACCTTTATGTAAGGTAAAGTATCAATTAACGATTAATTGACTATACTAAAACTCAGTTATTTTATAATTAAAAAATGGATATGTACTTATGAATAAAGATTGGGCGCAAGTTTTATTAGTAGAAGATAACAAGGGTGATGCTAGATTAACCAAGGAAGCACTTGCCGAAAGTAAGGTTCACATTGAATTGTCTCATGTTGAAGACGGCGCAGAAGCAATGGCCTTTCTTAAAAAAGAAGGTCAGTATGCGGACGCGCCAACGCCGGATTTAATCTTGTTAGATCTTAATTTACCAAAGAAAAGCGGGCGCGAAGTATTAACAGAAATGCGGCAATTATCAGAGTGTGGATTGACACCAGTCGTTATACTTACAACTTCAGAAGCTGAAGAAGATATTGTGAAAAGTTACGAATTGAATGCAAATTGTTATATTACTAAACCTGTCGATTTTAGTGAGTTTTTAAAAGTTGTTAAGTCTATTGATGAATTTTGGCTAACTATTGTTAAATTGCCTAATAAGTAATTCATATATTATTTATTCAGACGTTTATTCTTCACTTTTTAAATAAAAAAACAACGTAATTTCCTATAGGTAATGCAATTGTCTGTAATGACAAGTTTGCTTTTATAAAAACCTAGGTTAATCTCTAACTCATTGAAATATTTAGTTTATTATAGTTTTTTTACCACTGTTTAAATGAAAACTTTGCTAAAGTTTTAGCATTTATCGCCGATATTCAGTTATTCAAATTGTTTTTTTAAGGTGAATCGGGCGTTACTGATGCAGAAAAATAAAACGATAAATATTTTATTAGTCGAAGATAATCCAGGTGATGCGAGACTTATTGAAATTATGCTGGGTCGGCCTGATGAGTCGCGCTTTCGTTTACATATTGTTGGAACGATGGCTAAAGCAATTGAAAAAGTTATTGATGATGAAATTCAAGTAGCGATACTCGATATAAATCTACCAGATGGAACAGGTATTGATAATATCACAACATTAAGATCACATGCATTAGATTTGCCTATCGTTGTGCTTTCCGGAAAAGATAATGATGCGTTTGCACTAGAAGCAGTAAAAGCAGGAGCACAAGACTATTTAATTAAAGAACGGGTCGATGAATGGCAATTGTCCCGTGCACTGCATTACGCAA
Organism: Gammaproteobacteria bacterium; assembly: GCA_041601315.1. Taxonomy (GTDB): domain Bacteria; phylum Pseudomonadota; class Gammaproteobacteria; order Eutrophobiales; family Eutrophobiaceae; genus UBA7359. The sequence goes on along the minus strand of JBFIIJ010000406.1, from coordinate 217 downwards.
TCGAACGTAAACATACACAAGATGATATTGTGCAATTAGCCCATTATGATCAATTAACCGGTTTAGCAAATCGTACTTTATTCTATGTTCGACTTGAACATGCTATACAAAGTGCAACTCGTCGTGATGAATCTTTAGCACTCATGTATCTTGATCTGGATCATTTTAAGTCGGTCAATGATGCTTTAGGACATGATGTTGGCGATCAATTATTAGT
>JBFIIJ010000405.1:0-2480 GCA_041601315.1 Gammaproteobacteria bacterium | reverse complement strand
CGCGCCGTAGTAAGAGGCGCATGACAAAACAAATCAGAATTTAGAGTAATTTCAGTGCCGGGGTGGCGGAATTGGTAGACGCGCCGGATTCAAAATCCGGTTTCTTCGGAAGTGCGAGTTCGATTCTCGCCCTCGGCACCATATTTAGATTATTTTCAAATACCAAGTCATACTGGCGCACGGCAGTATCTATTTTCAAAACTTGTACTCACACATAAATTCAAATTCAATTCATAAGCGGTACTACGGCCGCCACCCATGGGTATGAATACACCTTTTGCAACCATATCCTGCAAATCTCTGGTCGCGGTTGCCTTGGAAGTTTTTGTGATAGTGATATATTTCTTAGCGCTCATACCACCTTCAAAAACTTGAGGCGCTTCTTTTAACATGCGTTGTATAACACGTAACTGACGCTTATTTAATCGTTCTTTAAAATGATCAAACAAGCGGGTTTTCTTAAGCGTAAATTGAATCAACTCTTCAGTTTGGATTTGTGCATCAAGACAAACCTGTACGAAATATTTTATCCAGCTTGTTATATCATTGGATCGTTGTGCAGATTTTAACTCGGCATAATAGGCTTTTCTTTCAGCTTCTATCGCTGTAGATAAGCTAAACAAAGCAGGATGTCTTATCCCTTTTCTGAGATGGCTCTACCAATCCGGCCATTACCGTCTTCAAAGGGGTGAATACTTTCAAAATAAAGATGGGCAACTCCTGCCCTGACAGGTGGTTTGTTAATTGCTTGTGATTTTTCAGCTGCTGTTTGATTGAACCAGGTAATAAAATGGCGCATTTCATCTGGCACAACAGCAGACGGCGGTGCCTGAAAATGCATTCTTTCTCTACCTACATACCCAGAGACAATCTGCATTGGTTCTGTATGTGTACGCCATTTACCAATAGCTATACTTCTGTTCCCTTGCATCAGCATACTATGCCAATCAAGTAATATCTTTTTAGTCAGTCTTTTTGCATAGTCCTTACGCACTGTAGTAATGAGTTGGCCTATTCCTTTCGCTCTTTGATCACGTACATTTTTCTGGACTGAATTGAGGTTCAACTGATTTCGTATCGATGACATCACATCGCGACGACTTAAATACTCCCCTTCTATCTCTGATGTTTTAATCGCTTCGGCAACCAGAATATCGAGCATGGTATCTACCTTAATGCCTTCAGGGAGTCCTTCAAGCAAACCGCTGACACGCCCTACTATTTCAGTAAATTCAAAGAGTAAGTTTTCTACTTCACCCAGAGTATAGGTAAATTCGGGCCAGTCAGCTTGTTGCCAGTTATATTTTGAGCCGAAAATCAGCTACAATCGGCTCAAAATATATAAAAAAATGAGTTTATTATATCTGTTATTTAGCTCGCTGGATTCAAAATGCTAGTGCGGCTTGATAGGCAAAAAACTGGGTTAAGTGATAAAGATGAGATTGCGGCGCATTATATTAAGTGTTTTTAATATCTTTCGTTAATAAAATAAAAAACTTTATTATCACAAGCATAAGTGGAAGAAGCTGGTTAACTATAAACTAATCTGATCTTTTCACTGGAGGAATTTTATAGAGTCATGTTCAGTGCCTTTTGAATGTCTCCTGCATTCTGTGCAGCGTTTTTGACGGTAACTCACCAAACATTCGATGGTAGTCATGGGAAAATTTACTTAAATGCAGGAAATGCCAACAAGTAGCGATGTTGGTGACTGTCACATTTTCATTACCAGGATTAAGTAATTGATATCGTACCTGATTAAGTCGGAGACAACGTAAATAAGCGATTGGCGTTATTCCCAATATCTTTTGGAAACTGTATTGCAATGTGCGTTGACTGATTTTAAGTCCAAGACAAATATCAACAACGCTTGGGCATTTCTGTTGTTGAAATTCTGCCCGCACGTAATCTATAAAACGATTTACAATTCCGCGGGCACGGCCAAGCGCAATTCTCTCTGCTTGTTCTTGTTTACTAGAAAGGATGGATGCACTCATGACCATCACTATCTGATCCATGATTATTGTTCCAAGTTGAGCGTTATGATGATTCATCTCACTGTCACTCACAAATGTATTAGCTGAAAATGACAGTTCAGTTAAAACATTGAGTAAGCGTCTGTCAATCGTATCAAGGATAAGTAGCTCGTCTGGTTCTTTCTCCCATTCGCAAGGATTCATGGCTCTCAGCTTATCTAGAAGAGACGATTGATTAAGTAAAAAATAAACAGTACTGGTATTTTCCATTACATGGATATCGAATTCGGTTCCACTTGGAAGTAAAAATAATGAATTTTCGTCAGGTTTATAATTTGAAAAACGATGTTGAGATTTTTTTTCCCGAAAAAATGAGACCGTACATAAACCTTCACTCATAACACCACGCTTATGAACAGTACGGTTTTGATGTTCAAAATTAACACTGACATCCTCATGAGCAATGATTCGCATATAACCTTGATAATCACCCGTTGATAGTTG
>JBFIIJ010000404.1:0-2481 GCA_041601315.1 Gammaproteobacteria bacterium | reverse complement strand
GATGGACAAAAAGCTGTGTAGTCGCTTCAATGAAATGAGCCGACGTTTTGTTATGAAAGGAGGCACGGTAGTAGCGCTGGCACATGCTAATAAACATTTTGACCGCGATGGAAAACCGATTCCTGCCGGTACTTCTGATGTAATTGATGATTGTGACTGTGCTTATATTCTATATGAGATTGGTACTGATGAAACAACCCAAAGAAAGACAGTACGATTTGAAAATAAAAAGAATCGCGGAAATGTGGCTCAGCATGCTAACTATTCATACAGCATAAAAGATGGGATTACCTATGACGATTTGCTTGAATCCGTCACCCCTCTGGATGATGTAGAAATGGAAACCATCATTCATGAAGCTGATAGAAAGTCCGATGAAGAGATGATAGATATCGTCACAGCCTGTATCCAGGATGGAATAACCACGAAAATGGAATTAGCAGACGCCGTTGCTAGTTGTGCAAAAATCAGTAGACGTGCAGCAATTGGGATTATAGAAAAATACACTGGTACTGATACGAAAGTGCACTTGTGGAATTACAAGGTGCAAGAGCGTGGAGCAAAAGTCTATAGCCTATTGGATGGCAATGCAGGAGACCTATCATGAAAACGATTATCTTAAACAGTGGGTTTTCATGTTCAGAAGATTTTTATCTACGTGTTAAAAATCAAATTTTAGAGGTCGTTCCAATAATACGTCGAGATCATCCAGACATTAAATGGACTGTAGAAATGTTATGTGGCGAATTGTTCTGGGATGAACTATCAGACGGTCAGTGTCGAGCAGCAGGCAACTGTATGGTCGACCTTGTTGAATCAGGGCAAGTCCCTTTCGTAAATGTACCTCGTACAGGCAGAAACCCTTACTCGTTGCAATATCAGTTCAAGAACACAGGATAACTCTATCCAGAATAATTGGAATATTCGCGGTGCTTTTATAGGCCGCGTTCTTTCCTATGACTAAATCCATAAACATTTATTATCAGGAGACACTTATGATTGTTCACTTGACTCAAGAATTCATTGATAACAAGTTAATCGTACCGGAGGGTCGTTCTAAAATCGAGTTTGTAAATAATGACCGCTCTGGCTTATACATTTTAAAAACGAAAGGAAAAGAAGCTGCTAATTTCTATTTGCGTTATAAAAACAGTGACAACAAAACTTGCCATTTTCCTTTGGGAAAAACCGATACACATAGCCTAAGTGAAATCAAAGCTAAGCTCATTAAAGTAAAAGCTGAGAGATCCGAATCACAGATTGCCAAACCAAAAGCATACACTCTCAAATCATACTTTTATTCAGTTTATAAATCATATTGTATGATGAGGAACCGTTCGTGGATTTCTAAAGAGCGTCTTTTCAAACTTCGTATAGAAAAAGAGTTCGGAGATAACCTTCTAACTGATATCACATATCTGCAACTTCGAAACTTTCACTCTGGGCTAAAAGAGTCTGGTCTTTCTGGAGCAAGCTGTGATCATCCCATCAAGTTGTTATCCCATATATACAATATGTGCATTCAGGAAGAACTTGTTAACGAAAACCCAGCTGCCCGTGTTAAACAATTCAGAGAGTTCAATGAAGTACATAACGTCCTTACTGATGACCAATTGAAAAGTTTGTTATCTGTCTTGGAAGCAAGCGGGACACAACCGGCCTTAATTGCGATGATGCTTATTTCAACTGGCTGCAGGCTTAACGAGATTTTAACTATTTCTTGGAAAAATGTGGATCTCGAACGGAAAGTACTAAAAATAGAAAGTAAATTCAGTAAAGGTAAAACAGACAGGCATCTACCGCTCAACGATGCAGCCCTTGATGTACTCAATAAACTGACAACAAGAGGTAAGTTTGATCACTTGTTCATTAACCCAAGAACCAGAAAGCCCTATGTCAGTATTCATAAAGCATGGAAAAAGTTAGTCTTAAAAGCAGGTTTGCCTAGGGGCTATCGTCTACACGACTTAAGGCACCAAGCGGCTTCAGATATGGCGAGTTCAGGAATTTCGATCTACATTATTTCCAAATTGCTTGGGCATAAAAATGTGATAACTTCAGAAAGGTATAGTCACGTATCAGATAAAGCTCTCAGAAAAGCATCAGATACCGTTTCAAAGACTATAACCTCGGCACTTAGTGAGGCATCACAGGATGGCTGAACCTCTAAATGGGCGGCTGCATGGACGCGCCGTCTGCCCCTCTCTGCTCCAGTTTGCCAGTTTTTCAGATTTTCACTGCTCGCCCCTGCTTGCCCCCCTCCCCGACTTGAGCGCTCCGATTTGGGCTACTCTGGAGAAATTTTGCATTTCGGGTCTATGTTCGGTAATTCGAATCAGTAACTAGCTGATTAAAATCGAGTTTTTTCCCTAGCACCCATAGAAAGTGTAAAATTATTTCGGATTTATTTCGGTAATTGGGAGAAAATAATCTCTACTCATAAAAACTTCTTAGAAATGATCGACTTAGGAAAAGGTAATT